>JASHSF010000081.1 GCA_030036955.1 Nitrososphaerales archaeon | reverse complement strand
CCGCCGAAATAACGTCCAAGCTGGCTGAGCTCGGCATATTGATCGTTCTCATCGTAAAACTTGTTGTAGCCATCCTTCCAGAGAGAAACGTGCACGTGCATTCCCGAAGCGTTGTCTAGGAAAATGGGCTTTGGCATGAGGGTCGCAACCATGCCGCGGGAGGCGGCTACGTTCTTGATTACGTATTTTTCAGTCGCGGCTGAATCCGCCATACTCGTGAGTTTGTCGTAGCGAAGATCTATTTCGCACTGCCCCGCGGTTGCGACTTCATGGTGGTGGGCATCGCAAAGGATTCCAAAGTTGTCACTCAAAATTCTTATGCATTCCCCCCTGAAATCTTGAAGAGTATCCTGTGGCGTTGTCGGATAGTATCCTTCCTTGAACCTGATTGGAGCGTTCCCTTGGGGACCTGTACCGGAATTCCAAGCGGCTTCTCTTGACTCTATTCTGTACGACTGCTCTGCGTAGGGCGTTGAAACGTTCCAGCTGACCCGGTCAAAGACGAAAAATTCGATTTCCGGTCCCCAGTACGAGGTATCATAACCGGCTACCTTGGCGGCTTGCTCGGCCCTCTGAGCTGCGTATCTTGGATCTTTCGGAAAGCGACCCATGCCGTACCCCCAAGAAATGTCGCAAATGAGCCGTGAAGTAGACTGGTTTTCCGGAGCCCATGGCAAGACAGAGTAAGTGTTAGAATCCGGAACAAGCAGCATGTCCGATTCGTGAATGTCAGTAAATCCCCTGATCGAACTACCGTCGAGTTTTGGAACGCCTTCCTTGAAGGATTCAGGCCCGAGCGATTCCGAAGGCACGGTGACGTGCTGCATCCTTCCTTGAATGTCAGTGAACTGCAGATCGATGAAACGGATTTTTTGATTCTTGATCGCTGAAATCACATCAGAAGGTTCGAGTTTGCGTTCTCTTATCTTCCCGTCTTCGTCTCTTTCATAGGGCAATCTAAATGTTCACTTATCTCCAATAAAACTGTCTGAAAGTCATTATAAAAGTATATTTCTCTTGACATGTGTCGATAACAATACATAATTATTCGACAAATGAACAACATATGAGAGCTGGGAAAACTGGTTGGACGTAGAATTCGCAAGCATTGAAACGCTCGACGTGGAAATACTAAAAGCTCTACAGAAGGATCCGAGATCAAGTTATCGAGACATCGCGAGAAAAATTGGAATAGCAGTTGGAACCGTTCACGCTAGAATTCAAAAGCTCGAAGACCAAAAAATAATCAGGGGCTTTTCGGTCGACCTCGATTACTCGAAGCTTGGTTATGCCCTTACCGCTGTCATCTTGATGCGCGTCAAGGGAAAGCACCTCCGAGACGTAGAAGCAAAGCTATCACACATTAACAATGTTTGCGTCGTTTACGACGTCACGGGAGATTTTGACGTGGCGGTCATAGCAAAATTCCTGAGCTCCTCGGCGATGGACCAGTTCATCAAAGAAGTGCTATCGATGGATTACGTCGAGAGAACTGCCACTAGTATTGTCCTAAACAACTTGAAGGAAAATTACAACATCCGGCTCTAAAGCTAAGCTCTCCACCAGTCGAATCCGAGGAAGGACACTTCTTTTTTGACAACATCGGCGATGGCAATAATGAACTGCTTGTGAACCGTTGTCGCGAGACGCCCGGCTAGTACGATGTCTGTCGCTGAAATTTTTGTAGTACCGGAAGCAACCCGCACGAGATATGGTGCGTGGTCAATGCCAGGTCCTCGCTCGTAAGCTGCAAAGTCAGCACCGAATTTTATTCCCGACGACACTACAAATCCAGCTTCGCGCAAGCGAGAGTAAACTAGGAACTTTTCTTCAAACTGCGAGTACTCGCTTCTACATACCTCGAGCAGTTGGCCCGGAGGAATCCGCTTGCCCTCCTTATTTACCGTGATTTCCTTTTTCTTAGTGTAGAGGTAGTACCCCTCCAGGAGATCAAGAATTATCGGAGCGTCAAAATCGTTTTTTCTGGGCTTTGCTATTCCGAGGGGCTTTCCGAAAAAACCGGAGGCAAATAGTTTCCGAGAATCATTGATGTCCCAGACAACAATCTTGTTTTCGATTAATTCGCCTGAGATCATAGCTTACAAACCTAGTGCTAAGATCGTAATCGAATCCGTTGTGTTCAAACAAATATCGACCAGATCTTCTATCTCCTCTATTGCATCCTTGAGGAATAATGTTTCTTTGATCCCCTGCTTGTCTCCCATTTCGTTCAGCACCTTGACCGTCAGGTTGCGGTACTTTTCATCGACCTGCCTCTCGAGCTTTTGCACCGAATTGGATAGATCAATTGCGTGTATCGGATTGATTGCGAGAGCTCTTAAAACCTCGTTTAGCCTCTGGACAGACTCCACGCTCATGTCGATCAGTTCTCTCAAGCCATCAACTACAGCTGTGGCTTTGCCTTTGCCGAACTTTACCTGCGACAATTTGAACGCAACACCAGCGATGTACCCTGACATTTCCTCGACGTTGTAGGCTGTGCGGAGAAAGTCTTCCCTGTTGATCATCATAGTGCCGATTTCAGCCAGTTCCCGAGTTAACATCCTTCGCAGCTGCTCGGCGTCCTCCTCAGCTTTGCGAATTTTCTCCAGGGTACTCGAAATACCGGCTTGATCAGCTTTTACCAAAAACGAGAATAGTTGTCCAAGATCCCTCGCAGAATCGAGCACCCTCCTTACTTCATCCTGGAGGACTGCAAGCGTCTTTCGCCTGGCTTGGATCTCTGCTTCGCCACTAAACATGCCAGAAAAACAACCGCAGTGGAAGATTGCTACTTGAGCAATAAGTGCTTTGTCTCGCGACCTTGCGTGTTCTGTTTCTTCGATCTAGGAAATCAATTGTCAGAAACACTTTAAGACGATCTGCAAAGGAAGTTATTTCTCAGAACTTGTCTTCGAAGGAACTGTTTACCGTTACCAACGTGATTTTCCTCGCGGGGGGCGTTTACTTTGCCCTCTTGGCCGCGATTGGCCAGGCGTCGCTGTACGCTTTCGCACCCGCAATTCTTTGCTTCATATCTTTCGCTATCTCACTGAGGGAAGACCTGTTCTTCGCAAATCCATTTCGAATTGCAACGGCTATCTTCGTCTTGGTTTTGCTGTTCGCCCAAGAGTATGCGTCTCTCTCGACATTCATCTTCGATTCCGTCGTAATTGCATCGATAATTGTCAACGGTGTTCTTTTCTTTCTATTCATCGGTTGCACTTTATCCGTAGCAAGCGGCATTGTCAGAGTCGAAACCGAGGAAGAAGAGGAGGAGGAAGAAAAAACCAAGCCGACGAAGCAGGTTCGACAGCCCAGCTGAGTCACAATCCCCGGGCGACAAACTGTACCAAGCCGATCACGAGATCTCCGTATATTAGGAGCAGGAAAAAACCTGCGGTGAAAAAAACGAGCAACGGAATACCGGGCGTGACCCAAGTACCGGGTTTCGTTTCAAACTCCTCTCCCATGAATGAGAAATCGAATTTCTTTTGGTCCGCATTTGCAGAAGATTGCGACACTACCTGCTTCTCCATCGGAAATTGAAAATCGCGAGGCTTGCCGGTTGCCCTGTAGCCGAGAAAGCAAGCAAGAATTTTTCTCGGCGTAGACTCTTGCTCGAATCCGGCAAATATTCTTTCGCCGCGCAGGATCCGTATGAGGTTCAAGACTGCGAGCCCAAAAGGAAGAAGTACCGAAATTAGAATCCCATTTGAAAGCGTCATGATCGGCGCAAGCGAGTAGATTCCAACTTTCGGTTGAAGTATCGGAACGAGGATAGCTAGCACGATCAGCGCTTTGCCATCAGCACCGCCATAAAAGCCGAAGAAGAAAATTCCAAGGCCAATGAGCGCCGCGACTCCCACGGAAATCAAGAGCCACTCGAGATTGCTGTGTCCCGAGTAGACTTCGAAGGCTTGTACGACGACGCCTATTCCGCCGAATCCGAGCCATACCTTATCCTCGACCTCCCTTTTTTGAATGTCTAGGTAGGATGTGAAAAGCAGCATAATTGCTGCAATTGGAATGTTCACAAATTCGACGTAAACGTTCATCTTGTGAGTATTATCCCGAAAACCAACGCGCAAGATATCGTGCAGCGCGCTCATAAGTCATTCCCGCTTAATTATCACAAAACATTTCAACTTGAGAATTTTCTGAAACCAGTCTCAAGGTACTCTCAATTCTCAATTGCCAAATTTTGAATGAGATAATCCCGATCACGCATTTATACCGAAAAGGCGACTCCTTTGATGTTAGCTAAACAAAGTGGAAAAGAAAAATGAGTGCAACCACGGCAGAAACCATTACTCATCCGCGCTCTTCGCTTGATATCGCTTCAAGCTACCTTTTGGATTTTTTCGTTACCGGGGGAAGATCGGTCCTCGTAAGAGGCGATCCAGGAACCGGAAAGACCTCCCTCGCGTTGCAGCTGCTGGATTACCATTCCAAGAACGGTTTCAAATCTATCTACATGTCTACTCGTCTCTCGGCGAAAACGCTCAAAAGTCACCAGCCCTGGGTTGAAGTCGTCCAGGGTAAGTACGGAACCGTCCCTCGCCTTGCTGGCGATCAGATCGGCTTTCAGGATTCTAGGCGCATGGACGGCATAAGGGCGATTTCCGGTCTGAGGGCTTACCTCGAACAGGTATCCAACCCCTTTGTTGTCCTGGACAGTTGGGAGGGATTATTCTTTGAATCGCGGCCGCTGGGCGTAGAAGAAATTTCCAAGCTCGTCGAAGACTACGACGCCCGCTTCGTTGTCGTAACCGAGAGAAGGGAGCAGACGGATCTTGACTACTTACTTGACGGAGTCGTAGTGTTGCGAAGAAAGTTCCACGACGGAAGGCTCGTCCGAGAAATCGAGCTCAAGAAGCTTCGCGGGGTGAGCATCAAGCAATCGAGGTTCTTATTCACGCTCGATCAAGGCAAATTTCGCTACCTTGCACCCTTTGACGAAGATAATTCTTCGCAAAGCTCCAAGGTTGGCGAAGCTGTCCCAAATTCTCCCGAAGGATTTTTTTCGAGTGGGAGCCCATCCTTTGATGGCATTATTGGCGGAGGATTGAGACCCGCAAGCTTTAACCTGGTCGAGATTTCAGACGAAATTCCTAGCGCGGTAACTGAAATTTTCCTCCGCACGCTATTTTCAAACTTTGTGAACAACGGCCACAGGGTGCTATACGTCCCATTCCTTGGCACTCAAAAGTCGCAGCTCGAATACATACTCCCAAACATTTCGAAAGAGACGATCGACAGGTCGATCTGTCTGTTTACTTATTTTGAAAGAAAGGATTCACCTGATTCGAAAGGAAATGCTCTAAAAGGTTCAATCGACGAGGACTTTGCGGCAATCCAGTCAAAGATCGAAAAGATGACGCAGGATTCCGGCAAGCCCGTCCTAGCCGTACTGTCGCAAGACGCTCTTGAAGGATTCTACGGGTACGAATCGATTGGAAAATATCTTCCCAGGGCGATTGCGCGCTTCAAGAACCTCGAAGCGATCTGCTTTCAGATCTCAAGCTCCGGATCTTCTTTCCTGCAAGAACTCCGCGCGTTCTGCGACGTTGACGTGAAGATGGAAATGATCCACGATACCCCTGTAGCCCACTCTGTGCGACCGGCGTCGGTTCTGCACAGCTTAACGAGAGATCCTTCGGCTTCGGGAAAGATGGCTCTTGTGCCTATACTCTAGTTCCCGACATTATTCAGATGGTGCATGGCGTTCTTTCTGATTTGAGATCTCTCAACAAGAACTTTCTCGCCGGTGTCGAAGAGTTCAATCATATATCTTCTGGTGACCCTTCCGAGAACCTTCGCGAGCATTCCGTTGCGAGCTGGCAAATCAATTATTGTTACGACCGCTCCGTCATCGAGTTTCACTTTCGGATGCATATTTGTATACAAAAGTTATATTCCCTGAACCTATAACCCTGAGTGCATACAAACTATGCCTGAAATAACGCAATCGCGATACACAACTGTTCGTATCGACCTCGAAGTATACAATTCGCTGCTGAGTAGCAGAAAGATCCTAGAGCAAGCTTACAACAGGAAATTCTCCCTGTCAGAGACGATTCAGGTTCTAAACCAACTTTCCTCAGATACGATCCAACACATTTCCTCGACGAAAAGAGAGCTCGATGAGATGATCACCGGGAGGGGAAAGGCAATTTCAAAGGATTCAGAATACTCAAAGTCCTAGTAGTCTCGAGATCGATATCTCGGCTCTGAAATCGTGTTGTATCTATAAGCACGTTAATATTTTGCGCGGGCACTTTTTTCCTGAGAAAGCCAAGTTGATTTGCCTTTCTCGTTTTGCCACATGAGAAAGGAAACTTGCGATAATGTCGAACAGCATTCTAGATTCTAGAGTTCCAGCGATAAGAAACCAGTCAGAAACTGTTCTTCGCGATTTCTACGAAGTCAACCCTCCCTTCGGCAGCGTTGCAATAAAGCTGCTCAACAACCAGAGCTCTTACGAGGTCGTCGAGCCAACCATAACTGACGACGAGGAGAAGAAAATCATTCAGCTGAAAGGTTTTCTGTTCGAAGAGCTGAAAACTCCGGGCACGAAGGATCAAGAGTTACAAATTGAAAACTACCTTCAAAACAATGCTTCTCGACTCATAAGGCAATACAAACTAGCCATTCCAGTCGAAAGCCTCGACAAGGTGATGTACTATCTCAAGCGAGATTTTCTAGGATATTCCAAAATCGACGTGATGATGCGCGACCCGAAAATCGAGGATATTTCCTGCGATGGCGTCGGCATTCCGGTTTACGTCTGGCACAGGGACTACGAAAGCATCCCAAGCAATGTTCGCTTTGATTCGAGAGAGGAGCTAGCTTCCTTCATCGTCAGACTTGCGTACAGGTCCGGCGGACAGATAAATGTCGCAAAACCGATCCTCGAAGGAAATCTCCCAGAGGGGTACAGGACACACCTGACACTCGATGAGGTTTCAAAACGGGGCTCGACTTTCACAATAAGAAAGTTCCGAGAAGAACCACCAACGATTGTAGATCTTCTCGTCTGGGGAACAATCTCTCCCAAGGTAGGCGCTTATCTCTGGATTTGTATTGAAAACATGAAGTCTCTCCTGCTGATAGGCGCAACTGCTTCCGGAAAGACCACAACTCTAGGAGCGCTCGCGATGCTCATCAAGCCGGATATGAAAATCGTCACAATCGAAGAGCTTAGGGAAATCAAGCTGCCCCACGAGAACTGGATACCGATGGTCACCAGAGTCTCAAGTCAGGAGGGAGTTGAGGAAGTAGGTCTTTTTGATCTTCTAAAATCGGCCCTCAGGCAGAGGCCCGACTACATCATTGTAGGCGAAATAAGAGGAGACGAAGCCTACACGCTTCTCCAGGCTATTTCAACCGGTCATGGAGGAATTTCCACGGTTCACGCTGACAGCGTTTCCACTGCCCTGAAACGACTCGTTACAAAGCCCATGGACATACCCGGTATGCTACTTCCGCTCATGAGCACTATGATCTTGATGGCGAGGGTCAAAGTTGGAGACCGCTATCTCAGGCGTGCGATTAACGTGTGCGAGGTTACCGGATACAACGAACAGACAAAGACCCCCACGTTCAACTCTCTTTTCGAATGGACAGGCGAGCTGAAAGATTCGTTCGACATGAAAGGCAGCAGCAACGTCATCAAGCAACTTGCTGATGCGAAGCATGTGCCAGAGGAGGAACTTTATTCCGATTTAGAGAAGAAGGAGCAGATCTTGCAATGGATGCTTCAAAAACATCTATCATCCTATGAGGTCGTTAGCAACATTATCCGGAGTTACTACTATAATCCAACCGAGGTTCAGGAAATTGCGCGTCTCGGAGAAGATTGGCAAGGTTAGAGCGTACGTCTCAAAAACGCTCCGACTGGATCGCAAGAATGAACCGAACGAAAAAAGCGATCCGCCCGCTCAAAAAATCGAATCCCGAGGACGGCAAACTGTTCAGTTAGTCCTGAGACACCCTAAACAAATAAATTCCAAAAAAGCTACAACTGAGAGCGAAAAGAAGACTACGAAGAATTCGTTCCAGACATTTGCGTATGTCCATTTTGCTTCGAGGCTTCCCCTAATCCCAGGTTACCGGGAAGAGTACGAGCAATCGGGGATCGCGCAAATCTATGAATCTTACTTGTCGAAGGCCCTGCTAACTAGCTGTATTGCAGGACTCTGCGCACTAGTATCATCTCTTCTTATGGTCGGATTATCGACTCGTATCCCACTCTGGATCTCGGCAATAGCAGCGCTCAATCTCGCCCCCACCGCGTTTTTCATTTGTCTGTTTGCTTGGTTAATTTATCCGGTGCATAGGAAGAAAGCGATGAAGCAGAGCCTTGAGAACAAATTAGCCTACTCCGTAGGAATTCTTGACGTTCTCGCTTCAGCTGGCATTGGAGTAGAGGAGCTGTTCGAAAGAGTCTCCATGCTCGAGACTAATCCTGTGCTCGCATTACTTTCAAAGCGCTTTCTTCGAAACGTCAAGGTCTTTGGAATGGACACTGCCTCGGCGCTAAGAGAGGTGTCGGAGCATTGCCCTTCCCAAGAGTTTACCAAGCTCCTACAGAATATCGAGGTAGCTTTTCAGACTAAAGGATCGCTGCACGACTTGATTTCTTTCGAGTCCCAGCGGCTTTTTTCGGAGAAGCGTGAGAAGCTCAAGAAAAGCGGGAGCGATCTCTCCGTAATGGCTGAGCTTTACATAAGCCTGGTCGTCGTCATGCCGATATTTTTCATTGTAATGTTCGTGATTTTCGAACTCCTCCCTCAAGTTGCAACACTGCCACCGGCGACGCTGATGACAAACGTGCTCATCTTCCTCGGAGTTCCAGTTGTTTCGGCTGTATTCATCATAATTCTCGATTCAATGATTCAGGGCACGTAGGTGACGTGAAAATTGCGCTATATCAAAAAAGAAGTTAGGACAGTAGCATACGCGGCTAGCGTTGTTTTCTTTGTTTTAATTCTCGCCGTCGCCCTAATTATTACACACTTTCGCTTCAACACGACGTACATCGTTCCAACCGCCTCTGATTCCCAGAATTTCTTCCTTGCTGATGAACTGATAGCTATCGGGCTCATAGGAGCTCTCCTGCCTACTGCGTTTATTTCCTATTCAAACTATAGGTACCTAAAAGCGGTCGAGAGGAATATCCCTCAATTCCTGAGGGATATTCTTCAGGGAACCGATTCCGGCCTCATGCTGCCCAAGGCAGTCGTAGAGGCATCCAAAAACGGGCACGGACCTGTGAGCAAGGAGTTCGGCATCGCAATGACAAAGTTCTCCTTTGGCTATGACTTCGGCATGTCTGTCAGGGAGGCGGGAGAAGCACTACGGCATCCCTTTGCACCGCAGGTAGCTGTTATAATTTCAGAAGCTTACGCAGCAGGCGCGAAAATGCACGACGTGCTGAGCTCTAGCGTCTCCTTCTTCAATAACCTTGAGCAGTACTCAGAACAGCGAGAGACCGAGCTTAAACCCTATACTCAGCTGGTTTACATTTCGATAGCCGTGTTTCTTGTTATATCTCTAGTAGTTATCAGCTCTTTTATCGTTCCGCTCACCACGCTCAATTCTGCTTCCTCTGCTTACAATTCCGTGAGCCAGCTCGCTTCAGCTAAAACGCATAGTTTCACCATCAATAATTCGGATTTGAGCTACTACACCTCGATCTTTTTCTTCGCGGCCGTAATGGAATCTTTCTTTGGCGGCATGGTAGCCGGGAAGATCGTAGACGCTTCAGCGGGAGCTGGACTGAGGCATTCTCTCATTCTCATCACGATAAGCCTGATCGTTTTCATATTTGCGAGCCGCTTCATAGGGTGAATAAGCACGTTAATTTGGTACTTTTGTTCTTTGTTGGTTAGTCCAGAGGCGAGCATAGTTGTCTAAGCAGGAAGTAGAGAGCCAAGTAGCCCAAGACGGGACCGCTAACGCTCCCGAAATGCAGAGCCTTATGCAGAAGATGGTTGAGCAGGGAGTTTACACGATCACTCCAAAGATAGACACTATGAAAATTTCCTATCCACTCCTCACAAGCGTCTTTCCGGAGAAATCAGAATCTGAAATCAAATATTTCCTCGACAAGCTCGTCGCAAACAAAATGCTAATTCCAAAGTTACTCGATAAGATAATAGTATGTCCAACCTGCAAGAGTTCCTCCGTTTATTCGAAATACAATTGTCCGAGGTGCTCTTCTTTTGATATCGGCAAAGCATCGATTATAGAACATGTGAGGTGTGGTTACACAGGATCAAAAGAAAGGTTTGTTCGTGAGGATTCACTCGTTTGCCCAAAGTGCAAGGGTGTCGTCAGCGAAGTCGACTACAGGACTATCGGCACGAGCTTCGAGTGCAACTCATGCAGATCAAGATTTGAAGCTCCGAGAATGAGTCACAAATGCTACTCATGTGAGGATGTTTTCACTTACAGAGAGGCACGGTACGAACCCGTGCTTGAATATTCTTTAACCGAAGAGACAAAGCGCACTTTAGCCAAGGGTTCAGTTCCCCTTGCGTCCGTCGCGAAAATACTTCGTGACAGCGGTTTTGACGTGTCCTTGCGAGCGGATCTTATCGGAAAATCTGGGGCTGTTCACACGTTCGATATTTGCGCTCGCCGGGGAACACAGCTCATCGTTGCGAACTTTACATTCGAGCCGAAGGAAGAAGATATCATCGGACTCTTTGCGAAAAAGTACGATATAGATCCAACGATAACTCTGCTGATTGCACTGACGCCCGCCTCTAAGGAACAGGAAGCGGTGAGCAAAGCGTACGGCGTTAAGATACTATCCTCCGGCAGCTTCGATTCTATCGGAGAAGAGATAGTCCAGTTAGCACAAAAGTGACCCTTAGCGATGTCGATATCGCCTTCGATATTGTTACTTTTTGCCACCAACAAAGGCGCCAGATCTGCCGTAGCGGCCATTACGCTATCAAACTGATCTTTTAGCTTCCAATAACGAAAACAATCCGTTTAAATTTCGAAAAGAGCCTAAGAGCTCGTTTGCCGAAGAAGAAGTACGAATCAAAGCAAGTAAAGCTCGACAAGCATCATGAACTTTTAGTTCGGTTGATGCCCCATACTGTTTTCTGTCCTGTCTGCGGAGAAGAGCTGCCAAACAAGGGGTCTGAAAAAAATGTCTAACATTTGCGCGCTCCCCAAAACCTTCGGCCGGACACCTAGGTGTCGTGCTATTAGCAATGCTTAGTATCCCGTTTGGGATACTTGTACGCTGCCAAGCGCCCCAATGACGAAAATTAAATTTCGCAAATTTTTTTCTTAATGCTTCTGTGGTGTCGATTTTCTGATATCTAAAGCCGGAATTAGGTGACCAGGGAGGGAAAGTGCACTGGTTTCTCACAACAAAAAAGTAGAGGATCTTTTTCCCAGCCGCAAGGCATACGGAGCATTTCTCCGGTTCGCGGATGAGATGAAAAGGAACGGAAACAGAATAACAGTGCATCATACTTCGCTCTTCGCGTCGCAACAGGCAAAGGACAAAATCTACAACAAGGCTAACTTTTACTGGTATGTTATTGGCCCGTTAATCGACCTAGGTTTTCTCGACAAAATTCCCACTTGGAATGCGAGCTTGAAAAAAACCCAGTACTGCTACGTGCCCCTGCGATTCGATCTTCCAAGGCATCCTGTCGGCCACGGTTACTACAGGGATGCTTGGTATCTTTGCAAGGAATGGAACAATTTGTTCTCTAGAGCTAACTAATCACCATAATAGCGAACTCGATATCGACATCGCTATAGCGTTAAATCGAAAATAAACCCTCTTAGAATCATCAAGGTTTCTTCTGTTGTCGCCCGACCTGTCGGTAACTCTTGCCAAACTCAAGAAATATGTCAAGGAGCAAGGTGGATACGATCTCTATGAAGATTCGGATAAAGTTACGCTGACTTTTGTTCCTTCGTTTCCCGAAGCTCTTGAAAAATCGGAAGGGGCGAATCCGAGGATAATTATGCACGGCACAATTGAAAGATCCAAAGTCGTATTTGAAAAAATTCAGGTGGAGGAAGAAGGCATGGTACGCGATAAAGACCTTGAAGACGCTAAACTAGCCTATCATGCGTGGCTCGGCTACATTGAAGAGAATTATTAGTACTTGGTTCGCAAGGATTATAGGCGATGTCCAAAAATAAGTGAAATTGCTGGAAGCCATTGCTGACAATTGAAGATCTTCCCTTAAACGATAAAGTCGTTTTTCTCCGCGTCGACATGAATACTCCGATCGAGCCTTCGACCGGGAAATTAATGGAGCTCAATCGCATTCAGGAGGCAACTGTAACTGTACGCGACCTTTCAAAAGCGAAGGTCGTAGTCGGCTCCCATCAAGGTCGGGTTGGACGTGACGATTACATTCCGCTGGCGCAACATGCAGAGGCGATGTCCAAGCTCCTGAACAAGCGCGTAAAATTCGCAGACGATATCTTTGGTCCTACAGGTCTTCGCGAGATAGATTCTCTCCGGAGCGGCGAGGTCTTGCTCCTTGATAACCTCAGATTTACCGCGGAGGAAAACATGGAGTTTACTCCAATTGAAGCTTCGAAAACAATACTCGTTCAAAAGCTGTACAAGCATTTCGACGCGTGCGTACTCGACGCATTCCCCACGGCTCACCGGGCACATCCCTCAATCGTGGGTTTTTCATATCTCTTGCCGACTTGCGCGGGGAGGCTAGTCAGCAAAGAGCTCAAGGCGCTCAAGAACATCGCGCTTGTTTCGAAACCCCCATTCACGACGGTCCTCGGCGGTGCAAAAGTCTCTGACAGGCTTGAGGCAATTGACACTCTGATTGCGAACAAGCGCGCTGATAGGGTTCTGCTCTGCGGTTTGATCGCTAATGTCTTCCTTAGAGCGACGAGGAAAATCGAGCACGATATCGGAGTCGATAACGAGCCCAAACTGGTGGAGCGAGCAGCTCAGCTGCTGACGGATTATCCAGATACCTTTGAACTGCCCCAGGACGTGGCGATTATTTCTAACCGGGAGCGAAAAGAGATCGCCGTAAGTGAGCTGACACCAAAGGACAAAGTCTACGACATTGGATCGAAAACCATCGATCATTATTCGAGGATTATACGAAGCAGTGGAACTGTCTTCATGAGCGGTCCCCCTGGCTTTTTCGAAGATCCAAATTTTGGTCTTGGCACTGAATCTCTGTTGAGAGCAATGGCCTCTTCTTTTGGAACAACCATAGTCAGTGGCGGACACTTGAGCGCTGCCCTCGAGCGATTCGGAGTCAAGGAATGGATCGACCACGTGTCTACCTCGGGAGGGGCTCTCGTTCTATTTCTCGCGGGCAAGCGTCTTCCTTTAATCGAAGCGCTGGAAAATTACGAGGCGAAGATAAAGAAATGATTCGTGTCTCGGTCAACGGTTACGGAACGATAGGAAGGCGCGTCGCGGACGCCGTTGCTGCTCAGCCAGACATGACTCTAGTAGGAGTGGCAAAGATGAAGCCCGATTACAGGGCGAAAATCGCGCTTGAGAAGGGCTACGAGGTGTACTCTGGTGATGAAAAGTCTCGACTGGCTTTTCACGATGCCGGAACAGAGAGCTCTGGCACTGCGAGAGATCTTGTTTCTGATTCGGATATTGTTGTAGACTGCACTCCTGAAGACGTGGGAGCGGAAAACAAGAAGCTCTACGAGCAGCTCGGAAAGAGAGCAATCTTTCAGGGCGGGGAAGAAGACGCGACGGCGGGAATGTCATTCGTCGCGCAGTGCAATTACGAGAAAGCGAAGGGTCGCAAGTTCGTCCGGGTAGTGTCTTGTAACTCCACGGCGCTGTGCAGGGTGCTGAACGCGGTTGACGAAGAATTTGGAATTTCGAAAGCCCGAGTAGTAATCGCGAGGCGTGCGGCAGATCCAGATGAGGTGGGGAAAGGACCGATTGACGCCGTTGTCCTAGACCCGATCACTGTCCCTTCGCACCACGGCCCTGATGTTAACACTGTTCTGCCTAACTTTCCGGTAATATCGATGGCTCTCAAAATTCCCACGACTCACATGCATTTGCATTCCCTCATAGTTTCTTTGAAAAGTGGCGCTACTTATGAAAAGGTGGAGCAAAAATTCTCGAATACTCCGCGCGTCATGCTCGTCAACGGTAAGAAGGACGGTTTCAAGTCGACCGCCAACATCATCGACATGGCGAGGGAGATGGGTCGTCCAAGGAATGACGTTTACGAATCGATCGTTTGGCGAGACTCGATAAAGGTTCTAGATGACGAGCTGTACTTCTTCATGGCCGTTCATCAGGAGGCAATCGTGGTGCCAGAAAACGTCGACGCGATAAGAGCTATGTTTGGAGAGGACACGAGGCAGGAATCTATGGCAATGACAAACAAGTCTCTCGGGATAATGCGATAACTTTGTGCATTATTGCTTAAATAAGCTCCCGCTTTCAAACTTAATTCCCGGCATGATCAACGTAAGATAATCCGGGACAAGTCACTAGAGAAATTGGAGTAATTTTTTATGTCGAGACAGCAATCCCAGCAAATGGTGAGCGAAAAAGAAGCAAATCCCTACGGTAATGCCATGAAGCAGCTCGAGTCAGCCGCAAAGTTGATCAAGCTCGATCCTGACATTCACGAAATTTTGAGGCAGCCTAAGAGAATCCTCGCCGTTTCCCTTCCGATAAGGATGGACGACGGCCACGTCAGAAACTTCCAGGGCTACAGAGTTCAGTTCAACGACGCGAGAGGACCTTTCAAGGGGGGGATTAGGTACCACCCAAACGTCTCGCTCGACGAGGTAAAGGCACTGGCCACATGGATGACATGGAAGTGCTCGGTTGTCGACATTCCTTACGGCGGTGCCAAGGGAGGAGTCATCTGCGACCCGAAGAACATGTCGATGGGCGAAAAGGAAAGGCTCACCCGCAGGTACACTGCAATGATTGCAGATTTCATCGGACCCTACAGAGACGTTCCTGCTCCGGACGTCTACACGGATTCGCAAACAATGTCATGGATTCTCGATACATACAGCCAGATTCAGGGTTACCAAGTGCCAGCAGTTGTAACGGGCAAGCCGCTTGCTCTTGGGGGTTCCGAAGGAAGAAACAACTCTACTGCCAGGGGATGCATCACCTGCGCCCGAGAGGCTGCGAAGGTGCTCAATCTTCCTCTCAAAGGCGCGACTGCAGCCGTTCAGGGATATGGCAACGCAGGTTCCTGGTCAGCTGTGTTTCTGGCGGAGCTGGGGGTAAACGTCGTTGCTGCAAGCGATTCGCAAGGGGCGATTTATTCGAAGAGCGGGCTCGACCCCCAGAAGGTTCAGCAGCACAAGGATAAGACAGGCAGCGTAGTTGGATTTCAAGGCTCCGAGGAAATTGGTTCAAACGAGCTCCTAGAATTGGAGGTCGACATTCTCATTCCGGCGGCTCTCGAGAATTCGATCACGGAAAGGAATGCTCCAAACGTCAAGGCGAAGATCATTTCGGAAGCTGCAAACGGCCCGACTACTCCAGAGGCGGATGCGATACTCGAGAGGAACAAAGTGCTCGTAGTTCCTGATATACTTGCAAACGCTGGCGGCGTTACGGTCTCCTATCTAGAATGGGTGCAAAACCTCGAGCGCGAATACTGGACTGAAGACGAGGTAAATGCAAAGCTCGAAAGGAAAATGGTCAGGGCGTTCAATTCTAGCTACCAGATGTCGCAAAAGCACGGCGTCTCCATGAGATCGGGCGCGCTTGCAGTTTCGATACAGCGCGTTGCCGATGCAGTCAAGCTCCTTGGCCTCTTTCCATAAAGCAGACTCTTCTCAATCCCCGGTGCTTCCGGGGTCTCTCTTTTTCTCTCTTTTGGTTAGCGGAGCATATCCATATTTGAATGCAGAGAACTAATTTCCTGAAGAAGTGTGTTTCGATACACGAAGACAGAGCTACTAGTGGTTATCTCTCTTACAACCATATCGTATTTCTTTAAGTGTATAATATCGCTTTATAGGCGGTTCCCCCATTACACGGTCATATCTCCCATAACAGAGCAGTATTCGCTCTTACGTACTAGGAAAAAAAGCAGTGAACCGAGCCTGGCGAAAGAGCTTGCGCCTTCTGGCAGCAATTCTTAGTCCGATGTCTTAACCCGAACTACCTAAGTTGCGCGCTCGATAAGCAACTCTTTTTTTATTCGTGCTTGATTAAAGGACTCGAGAGCCAAACGGAAACTACACGATCTGTTCCACGAGAGAGGGCTCAAAATCTCGCAAAGGACTGCCTGTCGAGAAGACTATTTATCCTGAGGATTCGTAACTTGCGCAAGATCTCTTGGAGCAGAGAATAACAAGAAGAGGAAGCTTAACGCAATGTCGCCCTCCTCCAAATTGGCTTCGGGAACAAGTACTTCGCTCAAAAATTTAGGGCGAAGTCCCACTATATCTTGTCTGAGCTATGATCTCCAAATCGGCTAGTCCATGAAATTGGGATAGTTAATTTCGGTTGGCTCCCAGTCTTCGAGCTTCTTTGCGTTGTACGCTTCGTAGGCTGCCAGATCCAGAAATCCGTGGCCAGAATTGTTGAAGACTATGACTTTTGATTCTCCGCTTTTCTTGCAGCGCAGGGCCTCGTCGACTACGAACTTTATTTCGTGCGCAGACTCTGGAGCTGGTATTATTCC
>JASHSF010000080.1 GCA_030036955.1 Nitrososphaerales archaeon | reverse complement strand
GACGACTGCTGGTGTGGATTCCCGAGTGATTTGCAGTAGCAGCTTCGAATTTGAGTCCTGCTGATTTGTGAGCTCGCCGCTCCAAGTAACTGCTTCCTCCTCAGACTCCGCAAAAAGGAGGAGCTCCTTGATCTTGTTGTAGTGTGTAGTACCCGAGCTCGGGAGAACGTAACGCCGCCCAGTCTTCTGATTTGATTCTGGAACAACCCACACTCCGACGTTTATGCCAGTGGAGAGCAACACCTTTGCAAAAGAAAGTGCAAAATTGATGCCACTTTCTAGAGCATTATCTTCTATCGTCCCGCGCCTCATGTTCTCGCTTCTGTCGAGAATGAAAAGGAAAGTGTGAAGTCCCTCCCGCTCGTATTCGTTGATCAATAGCTTGTTTGTGTCAGTTAAGCGGGAGCTCGCTTTCCAATTTATGAACTTGAAGGGATCCCCAACGGAATAATCGCGAATTGAGGCAAACTCTGTCGAGTGCGGGCCCAGTCTCGCGCGGGATTGCCGAGGGAGCTCTTGGAGTGATCTAATACGAAGCTGCCCCTTTCTCGGCACTGCTATTTTTGGTAGAACTCTTAGAGAAATCTGGATCGGGATTTTTGCCTCTGTCTTATCAAATAGTCCGAAGGATGGGTAAAACGACCATGAAATTGACGGGAAGTCAAATATTCCCCGCCTGAGCGCGCGAAGCTTGTAAGCGTACTCGCAAGTCCTCTCGTTCAGCCCCTTGAAAACAACGTGAACGTTTGATCCGTCAACCAAATCGAATCGAGGGTCGGTTGGAAACTTTACAAACATCAGCCCAAAACCTCTCTTTATCGCCAGCTTTGCCCTAAAATCTATCACATCCCCGACGTATGCCGTCGGGTTCGCAATTGATACGCTAAAGTTCGCTTCCATTTTTTGATCTAGCGTCAGGAGAAAGACGACGAATGCTAGTGGGAAGATTATAGCTACAACTAGATAGGGCACAGTCGAGATAACTGCAGCTATAGAGACGATCACGGGAATGACAAGGAAGGTAAGGATCGTCTTCGACCATTCTCTAACGATTTTTAGGGCACACCTCCTATATTCGTTCACTTTGGAACTTCTATTTTTGCGACGTACTCTTGGACTATCGAGGCGATGTTCAAGTCCTCGAGAGCAAATTCGGGCTTTATCACGATCCTGTGCGAAAGGACGTCAACCGCGATGTCCTTCACATCGTCAGGAATTATGAAATCGCGCTCGCTCAGCAGGGCGATGGCGCGGCTCATCCGGAAGAGCGAGATTAGACCCCTGGGGCTGGGGCCCGCGAGGACTCTGGGATCCTTCCTGATCGCGGAAAATGCGACTATATATTGCAGTATTTCTTCCCGCGCTTTGACTGAAGACTCGAGAAGAGCTCGCACCTCCAGTATCTTCTTGAAATCTAGAATTTGCATTGCTTGATCCGTTGGATCGTCGCTTTGCCAAGTGACTCTCCGTTTCAAGAGCTCCAGCTCTTGTTCAGGATAGCCGAGAGATAACCTGGCAATGAACCTGTCGAGCTGAGCTTCGGGGAGGGGATAGGTCCCTTCAAACTCTATGGGATTCTGAGTTGCGAGTACGACAAATGGTTCCGGCAGCTTGATTGTTTCTCCTTCGATCGTTACCTGCCCCTCTTCCATCGCCTCGAGTAGAGCAGATTGGGTCTTTGGAGGAGCCCGGTTAATCTCGTCAGCCAAAATCAGATTTGCGAAGATCGGTCCCTTCATAAGTTCGAACTCGCCCTTTGCTGGTCGCCAGATCTTAGTCCCAGCTATATCGCTCGGAAGGAGATCGGGCGTGAACTGTATTCTCTTGTAGGTAAGGCCCAGAACGCGGGCGATGAGCTTAGCAACGAATGTCTTACCTATGCCCGGATAATCTTCAAGCAGTACGTGTCCACCGGCCGCTACTGCCGCAATTATTTTGGAAAGTATCGCGCGATCCCCGACGTAGTACTTTGAAATCTCGTCTATCGTATCATTGATGAGAACTATTGCATCGCTTGCAGTGAGAGTAGACGGTTTCGCGAGTACTTGCTCGGCTCCGCTCCCCAAAGGACTACTAGGGCTCAACGTTTTCCCCTCGCGCTAGCTTCAGCAGATATGCTTGTCATAAGAACCTGCACGATCCCTATTCGCCTTTGCATTTCCAGCTCCATGCTCTTTTTCAGACCTAGATAAGAGAATTTGAAGACGTTCGGCAAATCATAGGACGAGAGAGGAACGAGATCGCCCCTTATTTGGGAGTAATCCATTCCCGCATTCGTCATCAAGTTCGTAAGCGCAATCGTCAGATCTCCTTTCAAACCTGCTCTAACGAATTCGGCGATAGCAGCCCGCAGATAGTCGAAGCTTTCATCGCTAACCAAACTGACTTCATGCTGGTGCTTGCGGTAAAGATCTTCCCGAATCGATTGTAGTCTCGTCGACCCCAAGGAATAAATTCGGAGTCCGACGTATGTGAGTCCAATCGCCGACAGAATCAGGACGACTACGTACGAGTAGATATTTGCTCCCGGAAAAGAAAGTATAGCGGCCGCAATTCCGAGGAGAAAGGCAACTGCAGTCCATCTTTCGCTCGAGTGGACGAGATATTCTCCCGCTGCCTTGAAACTTTTGAATCGGTTTGAAAAAGCAACAAGCGGCGAAATGGAAAGAACGCCGTAGGCGATCGCGGCATACAGAAACGGATATCCGACCAAGACTATCCAAAGTGCAATAAGTTGAAAAATGGAAAAAAGCAGCAGGGCTACACCCAGTCTGTTTAGAGTCATTCCGCCAAGAACAGCTGCGCCAGATCTGGTCAGCATTCCTCCTACTCTCCAGAGAAGAATCGCGTTTGTAAAAACTAGAATCGGTTGAACGACCAATGCAAAGTCCGAACCCCCATAACGCAGGCTCGTCAGACCGAACATGAACACCAAAGCAAAAACAGACTGAGAGGCAAAGGATCTGAGAAAGACAGCCGTCCCTTGTCTTTTTCTTGCATAGACGGCAGCAACCAAGGTAGGAACAAGGCCGAAAGCAGTTGCGAGAAAAACTACGGCGAGTATTGAAAGGGGAGGGATAAAGAGGAATATAGAAACTGAGAGAACAATCAATACGAGAATAGACGTGACGTATTTTGCTTCAGACACTCGCCCCGATTGTTTCGGAGTCGGAAGCACTCCGGAAATGTCTGCGCTACTGCCGGTCGGATTTTGCTTCTCGATCCCTCGGTCCACAGATAATCACCTTTGGTGAATTTAGGGCGCCAGCGAGGCTCATTAGAAACGACTCGTATTCTTTCCTGCGTATCACTTTTCTGCCGTAAAAAGCGCGCTCAAATATCCTTGTCAGGCCGAAGAGGCTACCTTTGTCTCTGATGAGTTCTGGATGCTCGGCTACAAGATGTCTTGCGATCTCTCTGGCCGTCTTTGATTTTAGATCAATTCCACTCGAGTTGATCAAATTTAGACGGAATAACTTTGTAACGTCTTCGTCGTAGTGCACGGCACGAATCCATTTTTCATCTTTAACACCATTAAGTTCACCAGAAATCTGATTGCAAGGAAAAGAGAAATTCAAGGAGGTAAAATCCGCAGAATTCTCACTTTGGAGAGGAACATTATTTCCCGAGAAGGCTAGTTTTGCTCCCTGTGGGGTTTCAATTTTCAGCGGGTCGTCAAGGCTCCATATCAGCGGGAGGTCTTCGCTAATGTCGGGTTTAATGAAACCGCTTCTGCCCCAACCAGCAAGGGGTGCAACCTTTTCTTCGCCAAAAAGCTCTGAACTGGGATCAAAGACAGACGTCGGCAGATCGGGCGGATTTTCCTTTGCTAGCATTGTGGGCTCGGCCACTGCAACCTGCTTGGTGCCTTTCGAGAAGCTCTTTCTATTAGCTACAGCAAAGGCCGTCCCGGCAAGAATTAGAGCAATAACAACTACGATGATCAAAAGTTCGGGGGGGATGACAAACTGGGGAGGATCTTTTTTCGTTGGATTGCCAGAGTTGGAGTTACCGCTTCCGGTTTGACCCCCTTGACCAGATGATCCTGCTCCGCCACCGCCGCCAGTTCCATATCCATCACCCTGGGCGGGAAATGTGCCAGTTATCGGCGGTACCGAGTTACTATGATTACCGAAGTTAAACCAGCTAAACCAGTTGGGAATCTTGAACGGAAAATTGAACGACGGCAATCTGAAAAGTGAAAAATCGAAATTGTAGCCGCCACTGGAACCCGAACCTCCTGAACCTGATCCACCGGATCCCGGACCATCCGTCCCCTGCTGGTTTGAAGACGATCCACCTTGGCTGGACGTCGGCTGCACAAGATGTATTGATGAGATCATCAACCAGGCTAGTAGGAACGTACCAATGCCGATCACTAAAACGCGCTTTGAAAGCAAAAATTCCCGGCAGAGAAAATTGCTGATGATTGTTATTTAAACTCTCGAGCCAAAAACGAGTTTCTCGAGTTTAAAACTTGGGTGAACTACCTTAGTGGAAAGCTACCAATACCACGCGTCAAAGCGTTCTACGAGTTTCAGTCTGGGTCCAGATTTAGTTCTGCGTTCCAGAAATACTGCGTACTTTGTGCAGCATTTCTCGCAGGCTACTTCCGCCTCCTCTGTTTCGTGGACTGGATAGCCGTCCCTAGGACACTTTGATGATTTCAGAAGTTTGAAGTATCGTTGGTTGTTCAGGTTGTTCCCAGTTGCGGCAACCAACTCGCTTCGAGCTCTAGTTGAAATACAGAGGATTCAGTTTGCTAATTTCATGCCTTGTCGGCCGAACGCCTAGTCTTGCACGTGTTCTTCTACCGGTTGCAATTGATCGGCAACGTGGTGAGCAGTACTTTCTTCTTTGTGCTAGAAGAGTCCCGAATTGCTCTTCAAGGAGCGAACCGCAGAACTCGCAGTACTTCTTGTCGTCTTCCTTATCCGATTTTGCGGAGTTGCTTGGATAATGGGTGCTGTTATCGATAATGCTGCACTGGTCAGATGATTCAGTTTCAACTTCCGGGGTTTCGGTCTTCGCTTTCTTGACTTTCTTCGAAGTAGCCCTGTGATGAGCAGCTTTTTCAACGCTCGAACTTGAGACGCTGACACCCTTGGTTTGGTGCCCCTGAGGCGGGATAATTTCTACCTCAACGGACTGTTGGCGAGGGCGAGAGGATTTCCTATCCATTACATTTGTCGTTTAGAAAATCTTCGAAATTCGAAATATATAGCTGCTTGGTTTTCATCTCAATGAAGAAATTGCTTCGGAAACGAATAACTTGTTTGAGATACGAAATCTTCCAGAAATGAATATCATAGCGAGCCTTTGAAACAGTTGTAGGCAATCCATCAATCAGGCAAGAAATGTGATGAAGTTCCTAAAGAGACTAAGCCGCAAGATCGACATTTGGGTAATCGTTTGCTTTCTTGTTTTTCTCCTCTGGCGGCTCGTGCATTGACTATTTGCCAAAGCTCAGGACCTTAGTTTCGAACGAAAAAGGCCAATAAAACCACAACGAGTATTTTCCTAAGGTCTGACGTACGAAAAGATATATCGCTCTTCGATATGCATCGATTTCAACAAAAGTATTAATATTGATTTTTTTCTGACAACGTTGAATCAAATGACAATTACGGATGAGAATTCTAAGCAAAGTAAAAAATCAAGAAAACTCTCTAGTCTTTCCGTCATTCTAGTCCTGGCATGTGGATTAATGCTATCCGCGGCCGTTTTGATGCCCGCGAGCGCGGCTAGCACTTCTCCCGTGTTACCAACGGTAGCTTTTCCTCCAAGGATAGCAGCTACAAGTCCTCCAATAAGGTCGGGTGGCGAGTCTTCATCGGACTCTGGAAATTTCGTTTGCGCCTCGCACGGATATCCGACCGGCGAGCCAGCATGCTGGCCGATGGGCGTTGCAGATTATGGTATTACCCCGTCAAATCACAACACCTACACGTACAGGTCTCAGAGCGACGAGGCATTCATTACGATAAATAGTATTAGCATTGGCAGAAACAATTGTGGTAATCCTTGTGGTGGCGGAGAGGGTACGCTGAGTATTCAGCAGAATGACGTGGGCAACATAACAATCAAGGGCGGAGTTCAGCAAACATACTGGCCGCAGGACGTTCTTATTCTGGACTACTATCCAGCGAGCCAGAGCTACAGCGTTATCCCTGTAGACAATATCTGGAACTTTTCCGGTCCATTTATCAATATAGTTGACCCTATGACTGCGGTAACTGGAAATCTGAATAACCAGTGCATATTTTCCGGCGGGGCCCCGGAGCTCTGGTATTGTGAAGCTGCTCCAATAAACAATCTTCACTTGCCTCTTACGATCGGAACCAGAATCGACTTCTATCAATCGGGAGGATACAATTACATAACGTTCTGGATGGAAATCCTGCATGGTTCGGCGGTCGTCTATTCCCAGACCTACGACAAGATAGAGTTCACAGCTAGCAAGGCAACCGCCGCTCCGGAATTATACGTGGAGCCTTGCCTTCCTTTGCTTCCTCAAAACCCTAGCACCTTCGGGCACTGTTCTGTTGGAACGAAGGAAAGCCCGATCGGACTGCCTTACGACGCAGAGTGGATTATCGGAGGACCTGGAGGCGGCAGTCAGGTCTACATCAACTCGATATCTGCGGTAATGTCAGAGTACTATTGGAATGCTGGGTCCAGTAGCTACGTACCGATTCCACATGCGTATTCAAACGGATGGGATACTGCGGAAGGCGCGGGCGGAGTGAACATGGTTCGGAACGGAGGAGCGATGACTGCTCTTGCGGGGAGCGGCACGGATAACGTCCTGCAAGGACTTTGGTAGGAGGGGAACAAAAGATGAAACTGCCTACAATCGCACTAATCTCAGTAGGAATTTGTCTGCTCTTCCTCTTCTCAATCGTTCCATCCGCGTCGGTCAACGCGTACTCTAGCGCGACGTCGACGTGGAAGGGTTCGGTCGCTGTCGGCCCACAGCCCCTGTATGCGGCCTATGACCCAGTAAACAAACTGGTGTACGTAACTGACAGTGGCAGCGATAGATTGAGTCTAATAACGAGCGGCAGCTCTCCCACGGTGCTTTCAGAAACACCAGTAGTAGGCTCAGCTCCATGGGGCGTGACATTTACCGGTAGTGCCTGCGGTAACGAGGTCGCAGTAGCGAATTCCGGTTCTGGCTCCGTCTCTTTTGTCAGCAGCTCAAAGCCTTACAATGTCGTTGCAACTGTCAGCGTTCCCTCGGTCACTAGTTCGCCGACTTCTGTTCCGTACGGCGTCGCATATGCGGTTGGCTACGTTTACGTCGCTGACGGCGCAGGACAGATCGACATCATAAACTGCTCCACAAACACTCTGGCTGATGTCGTGGGCCCCCTGACACCCTTATCATCCCTGGTATCTGCATACTACGACTCGATGCACAAAATCGTGTACTTTGGTGACGACGGAGCGAGCGTCATTTGGTATTACGACCTGAGCGGAAAGGAACCGAGTTGCGCACCCCCGAATCCTTGTGCCATCCAAGTCAACGAAGGCAACATCTTTGATGAGCCCGGAACCTTTACACTGGACAGAGCTAACGGTCTCGTATATGTGACCGATTCGCTTGCAAACTCCGTAAGGGCAATCGCTCTGTACAAACACCAGCCCTACCTCGAAGCGGTACAATACGGCGCGTACAACAGCACTGAACTCTACCAGCCGGTCGGCATTGTATTCAATCCTCACAACAACGAAGTCTATGTAGCTAACAATGGCGGCCCCTACGAGGTCACTGAAGTGTGTGTGGCCATGCACTCTTCGTCGTGCCCGTCAGGCGGTTACAACGAGTACACCAATGGGGCTGCTGAGGGCTTTGGCATAGTCAACGATCCAGCGAACGGCTACCTCTACGTTACAAACGAAAACTCGGGCAGCGTATCCTTCCTGTCCTGAGCGTACGCCGGAATGCGAGCCCAAGCTCGCATTCCTCCACCTCTTTTATTCCCCTGTCGGCAAGTGGGAGGGCATTGACTGGATGCCGAGTCTTCGCGGTTCTAAGGTTGGCCGATAAGCAAAAGGATTTAATTAATCGAGACAATTTAATCCAAAATAATCGGACACTGATCGAGTAAATGCCCAGCAAGGAAGAAAAAGAGGTCCTCGAGATGTTGCAAAAGATACCGCTTTTTTCTGGTCTTGAAACAAAGGACCTGAAGCACATCGCGGCGGCGCTCAGGGAGCATAGGTACGAAGCGAACAAAGTGATCGAAGCGGAGGGCGAGAAAGGTATTAGCCTGTTTGTAATCAAGGACGGAGAGGTCGTGATAAAGCGCGGCAACAAAGTCCTTGCAAATCTCGGTCCCGGCCAATTCTTCGGAGAGATGTCCCTGCTTGACAGTCAGCCGAGATCCGCGAGCGCTATTACAGGAGCAAATCCCGCTACCTGCCTCGTCATGACCTCCTGGGCTTGGGAAGGATTTCTCAAGACAAAGCCGGAGATTGCTATTTCAGTCCTGAAGGAAATGGCCCGGCGACTTCGCGAGACCAACAAGAAACTTACCGAGTAATTGAGATCCGAAGGACGGGATTTCTCACTTCCCTGTTAGAATGGACTTTACAATTTTCTCAAATTCGCTGTCATCGACGTTTGACTTTGTTTCTTCGGATCTCTTCTTGACAGCTTCGAGGATTTTCTCGATTTGATCGTCAGACGCGCTGGTGCCAATCCCTTTTAGCTTCCACTCAATGGAATGTCTTCCGGATTTCTTGCCAAGAAACACTCCGTGTGAATTTCCCACAACCTCTGGCAAATACGCTTCGGATCCCAGGTTGTACTTCATCCATCCTGCTATGGAAATTCCGGCTTCGCGCGTGAATACTCGATCCCCCACTACAGGCTTGTTCGGTGCGAGCGGAAACCTCGTGTACTTTTGGACGAGCGAAGAGAGTTCCTTGAACTTTGCAAAATCGAGTCTAATGTCCTGTCCGTAGAGGTACTTCAGGCTCATTGCGACCTCTTCAAAGCTAGCGTTGCCGGATCTCTCGCCAATTCCGTTCACAGAGGTGTGGACTACAGAAGCGCCGTTCATAAGACCCGAAACGGCATCAGCGACGCCGAGTCCAAAATCGTTGTGTGTGTGCACTTCAAGCGGCTCGCGCACGCTCTCGCGCATTTCCCTAACAAACGCCCCGAAGCCTTCGGGGCTCGCGCAGCCCATCGTGTCGACAACGACAAAGGCATCAGGATGGGCCCTCTCCGACACGGCTTTCAGGATTCTTTTCATGAACTCAGGTTCGGCCCTCGTGCCGTCGACTCCAAAAAAAGCAGTCCAGAGCCCATGCTTTTTCGCGTAATCTATGGCATCAACTGCCCGCTCGACCACCTCGTCGTAGGTCCAGTTGAATTGTTTGAGTTTCGGAACGCCGACCGGGCCCTCGCAGATAATCCCCCCTACGTCGCATTTTAGAGCAGCGTCAATGTCTTCCTTAACAAGGCGCGAAAATGCAAGAACCTTCGCGCTTAGCCCGAGATGAGCGATTGCCTTCACCGCGCCAAAATCTTCCCGCGAGACAACTGGCATTCCCGCTTCTATTCGGTGGATCCCCACCTCGTCGAGTTTCTTTGCGATCTCGATCTTTTCGTTTGACCTCAAGACAACCCCTGGGGTCTGCTCCCCGTCGCGCAGGGTTACGTCGTGAAAGATCACTTCTTTCGGAAAATGGAACTTCGTAGTTATTTCGGGTTCGAAGTTGAAATTGGAAACCCAAAAGTTGCTGCCGTTCCAGGGTCCGTCGAATTTGCTTGTTGCGGCTTCTTTCATGGGGGATCTTTCCCCCGAACGGGTAAAAGCGTTCT
>JASHSF010000079.1 GCA_030036955.1 Nitrososphaerales archaeon | reverse complement strand
ACTCGATAATCAATCGCGCAAGGTTGCTAGTCGCTCCATAGTAAGATCTAACATTCTCAATGCCAAAATGGAAATGGGCTCGGAGGGACTTGAACCCACGACCCCCGCCGTTTTCTTGCACGAGCAGTTTTAGTATTCCTCCTGCAGTCAGAGCGGTGTCCTAACCAAGCTAGACGACGAGCCCAACTAAAATCTAGTTATCAGCCGAGTATTTCGTAATGTCCATAATCCATTGCATATAAAAAATACTGGACAAAAAGTGAGTCTTGTTTCTACGACTCTAAATCTTTCAAACTGTCTCGCACGAAGTGTTAAAACGAATCTTCCTCCAGATGTCGTTCTGTGAACTGCGCATTAATCTTGGTCGACGTCCAGCTGGACATGCTCGAACCTCCGAATCCTGTTCCCTCTCACCATAAGGTAAAGAGAGAATTGACCCGTCTGCTCGAGAACGCTAGGAAATCTGGCACATTCGTTGTTCACTTTCAGAACGACGGTCCCAAAGGCGAGCCTGACAAGCCTGACTCCAAAGGATGGGAGCTTGTGTTCAGTCCAGTACCCGGAGAGCTTGTGTTCCGCAAAAGGGTTGGAGACGCTTTTTCGAATGAAGAACTCATGCCTGCTCTCGAAGCACGGAAAGTACGTCGAGTGATCATCGGAGGTATGCAGAGTAACTACTGCGTGGCGGACACCTGCCGCGGAGCTCTTCGAAATGGATACGAGGTCGTACTCGCCTCGGGAGCTCACGCCGCATACGATGAAAATGAAAATGCAACCGAGATTTCCTCCAATATAGAAAGAGATCTCGATCGGGAAGGCGTGGGTGTAATACCTTCCGAGCAAATCAATTTCGTTTAGCGAATATAGGGCAGAAATTCAACAGCATGATCTCCCGCACTCGAAACTGAACAAATTAATCCGAGCGTAAACAGGACAGGCCGATAATTTACGTGGAAAGCACAAACCCACTATTGCTTAAGGAGTGTAACGAGACCTTTGTCAAAACGCTCGAGGCTCTTGCCGATGTTTCGCCGTTGGGTGCCGAACAACAGTTCGACGGAGTGACCATAGTAAAAACTGGCATTCCCTCAGATGGATTTAACACCGTTTTCGGGCTAGATCGCCCCAGATCCCTTTCTAATATCTATGAAATTGTAAACCGATTATTCATTGACACAAAAACTCCTTGGGAGCTTGTCACTACATCCGAAATTTCAAATTCTTTCATCCCCATGATCGAAAGATACAATCTTCGCAGGGCAGCTGTAGAGCCCGGAATGCATTTGCAACCGCTTCCCGAAACTGTTGCCCAACTGCCGAAGGGGCTTGAGATAAAGCGCGTTACGGGGCGCGAGGAAATGACCACTTTTCTTAAAGTTGGAAACAAGGGGTTCGGCAGCAGTTCTGAAATCATACCGGATTTTCTTGTGGACGCATTGTCAAACCAAGCTTCGGGGCCTCCCCATGCTTGTTATCTCGGTTACTCTGAAGGTTTGCCCGTTGCAACGTCGCTGCGAGGATCTTATGGAAAATCGGCCGGAATTTTTTTCGTTGCCACGCTGCCCGAGTATCGACGTAGAGGCTTCGGCGAGGCACTAACACTTCGAGCGGCTGTTGACGCCAAAGAAGATGGATGCGTACAATGCTTTCTCCAGTCAAGCGAAATGGGCTACAGAATCTACGAGAAAATAGGATTCAGAAAAATCGTTGAATACGAAATGTGGAGACCTGCAGGGCAAAGTCAGAATCTAATGTGAGCCAGATAAGGCATGTCCATCAAGGTTGATAAGAATATTTTGGATTCCTAGGATCTGGCTTGCAAACAATACAAGTTGATTTGCGCAGAGAATTTCCAGTCAAGGAAAACAAAGTCTACTTCAACAATGCCTCTTATACGCCAATGAGCGCTTCGGCAACCTCTGCCATAACAAACGCACTTATTTCATACACTACAAACGGTCCGAGCGATGATTTTTACGTACAGTTCAAGCAAGAGGGAGGTGACTCAGCAAGGCAGCGGCTGGGATCGCTGCTCAATGTTCCTGCCGAATCGCTCGTCTTTACGGAAAGCGCAACTCAAAGTATCAATCTAGTTGCAAATGGACTCAAGCTTGGAAAGGGTGAGGTAATAATTACTCGCGGGGGAGCCTCCGAACATCCGTCCAACTATCTTCCCTGGTGGTATTACGCTAAATCCAAGAATGCACAGATTCTGAATATCGAAGTTGATTCTTTCGGCGTACCTGCTCTTTCAGATCTAGATTCGGCTCTCAAGAAAACCAAGGCGAAGCTAGTTGTTATGAGTCATGTGCTATACAACCATGGTTCCATACTTCCAGCTCGAGAAATTTCAAAAATTTCGCACGAGCGGGAGGCACTTTTCTTTTTGGATGTATCACAATCGGTTGGAAGCGTTCCGGTCGATCTCGATTCAATAGATCCCGACTTTGCAGCTGGCACCGCTGCAAAGTGGCTGTGCGGGCCCCTCGGGCTAGCGTTCTTTTACTGCAACAAAAGAGCGCTTGAAGAGCTCGAGCCTTTGAACTATGGACCCAACTCTTGCACCTACAAACCAGATGGCTCCTATCAGACTCTCGACACATCATGGAAGCTGCAGGAGGGATTTCGAAACTGGGCTTACTGCTACGGCCTTGCAGCTGCAATTGACCTAATTAACAAGATTGGAATAGAGTCGATCAGAAAGAAGGATTTCGCTTTGGCGTCGAGATTGATAGAATCGATTCGGCATTCAAGTACTTTCGGGTTCGTAGGAAATTCCGATTCCAACGTTCGGACGAGCATAACTCCTGTTGAAGTTCGAGGGCTGAAAGCGCTCGATGTCGTCCAAAAACTAGCGAGTGAGGGGATTGTCATTGCGGAGAGGGAAGTCGGCGACAAAAAGATTCTTCGTATATCACCGCATTTTTACAACGACGAGAACGAAACCAACAGAGTTAGCGAGGCTCTTCTCAAGTTTTCGACGTGAGTGGACTGGAGGGGATTTGAACCCCTGACCTCTCGCGTGCGAGGCGAGCGTTACTACCACTGAACTACCAGCCCGGGATTAAGAGCTTGAACTCATCATTGACTACTCTATTTTGCGGAGCTAAAGAAGAATATTTTGTTTCGGTTACAGCAACGTTAAAAAAAGGATTGCTGACTTTTGGGCTTACGCTAAAGTAATTCGCGGGCCGGTAGCTCAGCATGGATCTCAACGAGTAGCCCTTGCGGAAGATATTGGGCAACTAACTTGAGTGCAGTTAGAGCGCGTGACTGATAATAGCTGCTTCCAAATCGGAAAAGGAATTGGATATCACGAGGTCGCCGGTTCAAATCCGGTCCGGCCCAGACCCTTCTTCGAAGATTTTAGGACGTTTGCCAATAAGTACAAGATACTTTATTCAGTCAATATGTTCTTTGATAACCCGAATCTTTTGACAAACTTCAATCTTGAGAAACAGATTCTCACTCGAGCTCTTTATAACAATCAAAGACTCACATATCCTCAATAGAATAAACAGCCTAAAAGATTCCGGACCGGCTCCGCACTGGTTTGACGGGACTCCAAAATCCATTAACGACGAATTCGCTATCTGGGATAAGGAACTTTACGTGCGCTAGCCTTCTATTACCTCGAATGACTCAAAGAGATGTGAATAGAGATCCCTTCCGTTTCGAAGATTGCGAAAGTAACTAAGGAGAATTTATGAAGGTCAAACATTGATTTTATTAGCTGACGAATCTTGACTGTTACCTGACTTTGTCACAGCTGACAAGAACTTGAAAGATCCCTCTGGAGTTGTCCTCCCTCAATTGTCTGGCCCCGTCAAGCTCCACGTCTATGAAGATTAGCGCTTTATTGGAGCAGCGAAGTGCAGATTGTCAGGACGAGGGGCGGCGGATGGCTCGCCGAGCGACAAACCGGCTGAAAGGCAGGAGCTTAGAGAGCATTTCATTCTGTTTTCAAGTTTCTTAGGCGGCTCCGCGCTGACTGCGCTCGTGCTGATATCTTCTTTCGAACCTGCTTTCAGCAAGAGCGCACTCTTTCTCTCCGGCAAGATGTTCTTTTACCTGCTTTTGTATCTACTCTCGCAGACCTGTGCCTTATCGTTTCTTGCCAGCTTCGGCGTCGTTCTGACTTTGTTCTACTCTCCTAGTGAATCGGACAAAGAAGAGATCGTCCTACATACAGTGGTAAGGTGCATCACTGTAGGATTCATCACTTTTCTCGTTGCAGTCCCGTTCTTGTTCATTCCCGTTGCCTGGCCGATTTCGGTCGTAATAGGACTGTTTGAAGTAATTGTTTACGGAATATTTGCGAAAAATTGGCCCAAGGCTAGCACATACTCCCGCATAGCATGACACCACTACGAATACTATGGGATCGAAGTCTCTAATAGGAAATCGGAATAGGTCGCATCCTGGGCCATGCAACATATGGCAATAAGAAAAGAATTCCATCCAAAGTGGCAAAAAGGATCAAATGATATGTGGAAGCAGAAGAGCTTGCGCTTCGAGCTTTTCGAAATCCCTTTAAGTGTCTCTCCTTTCGATCATGACTACGGATAAGTGGGAACAGAAATATGGAAATTGACAGGGTTAAAATGCCAGCTTGGATGAGGGGATTGTCCGTTGTTTTTGGGATCATCGCAATCGGGGGGTCGCTACTCGTTCTCGCAGATCCTGCTCTCGGTGTTAGCCTGTTGATAGTTCTTCTTTCGATAGGATTGTTGTTCATGGGAGTTGATAGATTAATGGTTGGTCTATCGGGCAGAGTTACAGTGATGAAGCTGGCAGAAAAAGCTCAGATGCGTTCTGACACTGCTTGAGAACTACCTGACAGGCTACTCTTCAGTCTCTATTTGCCAAACCTCATCATTGGAGAGCCTCTCTCCATTTGAGATGGCTTTATCCCGGGACAAGATTAAGCAGCTGTCTGTCTACCTTGTCTTGGGCAGCTCTCTTCTCCGACTCAACGATCAAACGTGCAAACGTAGTGGGCCCGCTCCGGCGAAGAAGTATACAGTAGCTCTTCCTTCAATAAAATAATCAATCGCCCCAATCCTTTATCGGAGTCATCTGAGAAAGTGGAATTTCCGTATTTCGAAAGCAAACGCGAGGTAACGCGAAAGAAATACAGAAACGGAAATTCCATCAAGGTTTGGAAGAAATTAGTGTAGCCCTGAATAAGAATTCAATCTTTATCCTCAAAAAGACTAGAACTCATGGCAGTCGTAACACGGTTAGGAGTATAGTTATTTCGCGTCTGAAATTATTTCAATGAACGACTTCCTTCTTTAATCCGTCTCTGAAATAATCGGAGAATAGAAACAAGCCAATCCCGACTCCAAGTGCCACATCAAGATAATCCGGAAACGAGGGCAAGTAGACATAACCGACACCGACGTACCTAGACCAGCCGAGAGCAAGCGCAATGGATGAAGCCCCCAAAATGAACTTTAACACGCGCCAGGGAGTCAGGTTAGCACCTATCTTTTCAAAAATGGTTAATCGTGATTTATCGGAAGAACTGTAAGAACTCTCCATGTCCCAGAGTTTTGAAGTGACTTCCTCGCGCTTCAAGTGCGTTCCACTAATGCTCTAAATCTCGCGAATCGAGTCGGGGAGCTTCTTCCTCTCGCTCGTCTTCCTTCAAGTGCCTTTTTACTTCCTGGGCGTGGGCATATTCAAGGTAAAGCTCGAAAATTGCTATCATGAGATTTGCCTTTTCGATTCCGTCACCGAGCCCTCCGCCCAGACCGCAGAACGGTTCGGCCTGACCCTCTTTGAAAATCTCTCTGGTTTCCGTTACTTTGAAACCGTGTATGTCGATTCCGTGAGTGACGTTCTTCATAATGTCGCTATTGAGGAGGCGCTCAATCTCACCCTTCTTTGCATCTATCCTCTCGCGCATCTCGGTGTGAAACTCTACCCATTCCTTTTCTTCTCGCGTCATTCGCAGCTGCTCCCTGGGATTTCCAAACCACATTCTTTCCCATTCCCTTCGGTGGTACCACTCGCGGGCCTGCGCCTTGTATTCGAAGGTGAAGACCTTGCCATCTGAGGGGATCTCTTCCCAGGATTGGAGAGGTTGGTTAGCTTTGGGATCCACTACAATTGAAAATTGATCTCCCGAGCTTCGAATATAGAGATCGCAAAATTGACACATTTGAATTCCTTGCAACTATTGGACTGGTAGATCAGAATCTGAGTACAGACTTGCAGTCGATTAAAGTATAAGCCTTGCGGTAAATTGCTCGGATTCCGATACCGTTAGGCGCTTGGCTCTATATCGAGATCGGATATTGGAAGGATCACAAATCGAGCGCAAATAGCGTTCTAGAATTCTCTGCTGCAAATCTTTCCGGAAAATTCATAGAGCCGTACCGAATCTTTATCCCCTTAGAGGAGATCTTACATTCGGCATCACAAGGAATTAAATGGCGAGATAATGAATTGTCTCCGAACTCTCAGGAACAAGAAAAGAATTGTCACTTCAAGAATCGGACGTAAAAGCGTGCGTTGACAGGGCTCTTGACAAAATGGGTCCCCGCCTCAAGTACACGGTTTACCTGAAGATGGCTGAACTCGGCTCTCGTTCTTCCAAAAAAGCTGCAGGAATAATGGAAAATCCTGAGCTCCTCATTTCTGCGCTTCAAGCAATATTTGGTCGAGGTTCGAAAACCATCGAAATGAAAATTGTGAACGAGATAAAGCAACTCATAGGCAAAGCCGATAGCAGCGCGCTTGATCTTGTTTCCTTAATCCGCACCGTTAAGGTAGAAGTCCGATCTCGACCGACTCTGGTTAGCGTCATTACTGATCTCCATCCGTACTAGTGTCGCTTCCCCAAACATTCATCTAATTGAAATTGGTATCGCAATTTATATTTCTCAAGAATGTTCAGGCAAAGCTTGTGAAAAGCTTTGTCGAAAGTAAGCGCGCAGAAGAGAAAAATTCAGAGATCGAAGAACAACAGGAAAGCCTTTGACTTTCTGAATATCAGGGAGTTGCCTCCCAAACCTCGAAAAAAGGGCATCATTGAGATTCGAGGCCCGTACTACTCCTCACTTAGCTCCGGTTATCTCGACAATCTTCTTTCAGACTGGTCAGATTACTTTGACGGATTCAAATTTGCTGGCGGATCTCAGCGTCTACTGGATCGTAGCATTGTAAGGAAAATCATCCGGTCCTGTCACGATTACGGTGTGTATGTTTCGACGGGCGGAATGGTTGAGCGAGTAATAGTTCAGGGCTCGGAAGCCGTTGACCTTTATCTCGAGGAGTGCAAAGCTCTCGGATTTGACGTCGTGGAAGTGTCGAGCGGGCTTGCTCCAATTGAGCTGGAGGACAAGGTCGAGATAGTAAGGCAAGTGCAAAGACTCGGAATGAAGGCAAAGCCGGAAATTTCGATGATGATAGGAGCAGGAGCCGGAACGCACGTCGCGGGATACGAAGAAGCTATGAAAATGAGAAAAATCGAGGACGTCGTCGAGGAAGCGAAAATGCATGCGAGGGCCGGTGCTACTGTCTTCATGATGGAGTCAGAAGGTATTACTGAAGATTTGCCTCCCGACAAATGGAGGACGGATGTAATTCACAGACTAGCAGAAGACTTCGGATTTGAGAGATGGATGTTTGAGGCGTCGGATCCTCCCGTATTCAAGTGGTACCTCAAAGAGTTCGGACCCGATGTGAATCTCTTCATCGACCACTCGCAAATAGTTGAATTCACGGCGTGGCGACTAGGCCTCTGGGGAGATCCGAAGATCTGGAAGGAGACAAAGCTGAGGTATAAAGCTCCCAAGTGATTACAAGTTCTGTCGAATGGACTGCTCGTTAGAGGCAAGCCTTATTGCCCAACTTCCCTTATAGATGACTCGGGCATACTTATTGGAAACTGACAAATCATGATCAGTTGGGTTCGGGGGAATATGACCTGCAAAATGCCGGAGGTTACTGCATTCTAAATTGACGGATCTGATTACCCCAATAATCCTCGCGACCTTCGGAGGAGGCATGCTTGTAATAATTCTCGGTTTCATACTTCTAATGCGAAGAGGTCCCTCTAGGCCCCAGTACGAAAAGGGAGATTTTTCTCAGCGTTACGCACCAAAACAGCAGCCAAGATCGCAATATTCTTACCGCGGCTCGACGAGCCCAGGAACCTTTCGCAGGGATGAGGATCTCGAAGCAGCGGAGCGAGAGAATCGAGCGAAGCAGATGCGCGCACGCAATATTATGATCATCGTTCTCGTGATCGGCATCGTAGCAATCGCGATCTTCGGAATAATTTACCCGGACGGAGCGCTCGGTTTGCTGTTTCTCATCTTCTTCTTACCAATTATTTTGCAGTTTATTCGGCTCAGAAGGCAGGGGCCTGATCGGGAAAACAGCCCTGATCGTAATTCAGACGACGATCGACGCTAAGTCCCCTGTAAAACCCGAATCCTTTTTGCGATTTCCGACTCTGGCAGAAATGTCATGGAAGACTCATTTGCTATTACATGCGACGAAGAACAGACGATCCTATCGAGCAAGATGGACAAAACAGCTTGGGTTTCCATAGAGAAGCTTGTCGCTTGTTTAAATCATGACCCGAGTTCCCCTGCCAACGGACAGATGTTTGGATGGATGTCCAAGGGCTACCTGGCAAACGCAAGAGACGCGTATGGTTGGCGGAGGGCAATCGAAAGGATAAAGGAAGAGGATTTAGCTGCAGTTATTGCCAGATACGGCGAAGGGGCCGCCTCACTGGCGAAGAGCAAGCCAATAATGCTCAAGATTGCCGGAGAAATCACGAATGCCCTAATACACTCGTACCAGGACAGGCACAGGATCAGCTTCGTTCAGATTGAAGATGTGGATCCGTCCGGAAGCGCTACGTAAAATTTCTTCACCTCGCTGTTAAAAATTCCCACTTCCAGGACTCCGGGAATCAGCTTGAGAGCTCCTTCCATGACTTTCGGATTTTCGATAGGTTCTTTCATCTGAACGTCGATGATTACATTGCCAGATTCTGTAAAGAACGGATACCCCTTTTCGAGTCGCCGTAGCATGGGTTGCGCATTCCAATCTTTCTTCATGCTTTCGCTCACGGCCTGCAGCGCAAAGGGAAGTACTTCGATGGGGACCGACCGACTAAGTTTTTCGGCGATTTTCGAAGAGTCGATCAAGATGAATGATTTCTTAGCCGAATTGAGGATAACTTTCTCCCGCAGGAGAGCTCCGCCCCCTCCCTTTATCATGGCTCGGCTGATCGATGCCACCTGGTCAGCTCCGTCTACCGCAATGTCGATATTTTCAGGACAGTGAGCTGAATCGACGTGCAGAGGTAGGGAATTCTCTTTTGCAAGCATCCAGGCCTGCATGGATGATGGGATAATGGAGATGGTCTCGAGCTTTCCAGATGAAATCCTCGAGCTTAGAGCTTTAGCGAACCCAGCAACCGCGGAACCGCTGCCGAGACCCACGGTTGAGCGCGACTCAACCTGGTTCGCTGCAGTCGATGCGATTTTCCGCATTGATTCTTGGAGCTTTGAATCTGCACCGCTCATTTGATCAGGTTTCCAAATCTAACTTATCAAGTCTGTCGAGCGCGTCGCGGAGCTCTTTTTGAAGCTGATCAACCTCGTCGTCGCTCGAAGTACTGCTTGCCGGTTCATTTCTCTTTCTATGCTTTGGAGCGTCGTCTTGTGATTCAGTTGAAGAATTTGACACTTCTCCACCGCTAGCCGCCTGAACTACCTGCTCGACTTGAATTGGTTCTCTCTCTTGAGGACTCGCAGGAGCAGGAGAAACTTTTTTGCTCAGCAGACTAGAAATATCCGGAACCCTCGGTTTCGTCACTTCTGGTGCAGGTTTTTGGGGTGTGACTTTCTTCTCCGACAGATTTTCTTGTTCGAGTAGCGGAGAGGCAAGGGGTCGAGTTCTCTCGATCCGTTTCTCTATCTGATCAATCTTCTGCCGAACGAGTTCCACTAGTTGGTCTCTAAGAAATTCCAGATCGCCCACTTCGATAAACGCATCAATTGTTACTATACGCGAATCAAGATCTTTCAGTTGATCCCTGTACCTTACAGCGAGAGTTTCTCTTTCTTCTTTTGTAATTTCACCCGATGCTTCTGCCTCGTAGAGCCTTGTAAGCGCCGCAGATGCTAACTCTTTTTCAAAGAGCAGTGTCTTGAGCTCTCGCTTGGTTTTGTCGAGCTTAGCTGCTGGTATCCGCACGCGGACTGGTTTGTCCGATAATGTTGTCGGCTTCGCAATAGAATCCGTGGATTGGACAGGAGTCGAAATCTGATCGGTAGAAGCGGTCGATTCTTGGGGCGCTGAAGCATTTGACGAGTTGTCCGAACTAGACTTGCGTCCGAAAAGCTTCAAGCGAAGGTTAATCCTCGGTCCGCTTTAGCCCCGGTAAAATGTCATCCAGGAGTACCTGCGCATTTTCGGCGAAGCGCCGAAGCCGCAGCTAGCGCACGTCTTCCGCCTTACGTGGAATGAGTGATGTCCACAGCGCCGACATCGGATATGGGTCTTCTTTCGGCCCATCTTACCCATGGAAGAAGTTCCACGAACCATGATTATCGCCTAAATTATTACTCGATGTAATCGTTGATAATTATTGAATATTGCTCAGTAACTTCCGTCTACTGGTTGCCCGTACGCGGGGGAGAAATTATTACAACATTGTCTCCCCGGACTACAATGGTCCCGAGCGAGGTTGTTTTTCCTTCATCTCCAACTTCTTCAGACTGCTCGAGAAGCAAATTCATGTGCTGATCAAAACCCTGCAAATTTCCTCTGATTACTTTTCCGCCCTTGAGCTTGATGAGTACGATTTTGCCTACGCTCTCGTCAAGCACCCTTACGGACATATCTTGGGACAAAGTGATCTCTTACCTTCGCGTTGTCAGAGTATTTCGGAGCTCCTTCCGCGAGTGTGCAGTTTTTTTCGCTGAAGTCTTATAAGTATTCTTGGCACCGAGCTGTTTTAGCGGTTTCGGGAGAATTGCTTGGCGTAGAGCCACAAGGGTTGATAGTTAATTCATGCGGATATACAATCTCTCCAAATCAGCTAGAACTCTATTTTTCGATAAGGTATCGACGCTCTTCCATGCATCAGATTTTGCTGCAATTTCGAGCAAAGCTAGAGACCTGAAGATTGCGGAACTCGACAGTGAAGGTTTCGCCATAATTTTTGATCACGATACGAATCTATATTTTGGGCGAAAAACCGCCGATGACTATTTTCCGCTACTGAGAGACGAAGTCGTGGTTCCTTCACTTCCCATTGCGACGGTTGACAGTGGAGCTGTGAAATATGTTTGCAACGGAGCCAATGTAATGAGACCCGGCATTGTTTCCTTTTCGGGAGATTTTCCAAAAGGTGACATTATTGCCATAAGAGAAATCGTGCACTCAAAAGCCATAGCAATTGGTCGCGCGCTTGAAAGCCGTCCCGTTATCGAAGGAATGAAAAAAGGGCCATCTGTTGAGAATTTGCACTATATTGGGGATAAATTCTGGGAATCCCTGAAGGGACTAGTTGCCTAACCCGAGGCCATGCAAACAATCGTTATAAACACAAAAAGGCGAAAAATAACCCTAGGAGAAGGAGGCGTGGCCAATTCCTGTCCCAGGGCGATTTCAAAAGTTCAACCCGAGTGCCTAATCAGAATTCGCCTCATGCCCCATTCATTCTCCTAAAGGCACTTCCTCTCAAAAGCGCCGAAGAAATTTCAGGGATAAAGGAAGATCTTAAGCAAAATACAATTGTGATTCTCAAGATAACCCCGCTGGCTCAAAGAAATATCGATGACCTCAAGACGACGATTGAGCAGCTGACTGAATTCGCAACCTCGCTCGGGGGCGACATAGCCCGGCTCGGGGAGGAAAGAATAGTTGTCACTCCGCCCGGTGTCAGAATTTGGAGGGGCGAGAAAAGGGAAGGCTCTCCGATAATAGAGCCGTAGGATTCTATCGTATTTTGATTGCTTCTTCGATGCTAGGATGCATCACGGGCAGTTTCAGCATTCTCGAGAGGCTGTAGGAGATTGTTTCGCATTTTCTTCTTTCGCCGTGATTGACAAATACCTGCTGCAGCTTCGGTCTGAGACGCTGCACAAATCTGAAAATTTGGTTATAATCGCTGTGACCTGAAAATCCCTCGATGCGGTTGACCTGGCACCTGACGTCCACAATCCTGATTTTTCCGCCTTCGCCGAGCAAGCTCACTTGTCTTGAACCGTCGAGAACTCTGCGACCGAGAGTTCCTTGTACCTGGTACGAGACGAACAATACGCGATTTCTTTCTTCCCCGGCTAGTTGCGAAAAATATTCGATGACAGGTCCGCCCTCGAGCATGCCGGAAGTCGCCATGATTATAGCACCGCCTTCTCGCAGCGCCTCTTCCCTGTTGCTCGGATGCTCGACGACCGTAAAGTAATCAGAAGAAAATGGATTTGCGTCTTCCTCTAAAATTTTGTACTTTAACTCTCGATGCAAGTATTCGGGGTATGCGATGTGTATTGCAGTTGCTTCAGAAATCATACCTTCGATGAAGACGGGAGCTTCGACGAGTTTTCGCTGCTTCATGTATTCGTTTATTACGAGTATGATCTCCTGAGCTCTGCCAACTGCTGGAATTGGAAGGAGAACCTTCCCGCCCTGCTTTAGTGTCTGATTCAGAATGCTGACAAAATTATTTTCGACCTGCTCCCGCGGGGGCATTATATCTTCTTTCGTGCCGTAGGTGCATTCCGTGATTAGCGTCTCAACCCTGGGATAATTCAGGAAAGCTGGTTCGAGAAGACGTGTCTTGCCGAACTTGTAGTCTCCAGTGTAAACAATGTTATGCGCCCCTTCACCGACGTGCAGGTGCACTGTTGAAGAACCCAAGATGTGCCCTGCATTGTTGAACACGAGCTTTACATCAGGGGCGACGTCGGTAACGAGACCGTACGGCACAGTTATCGAGTGCTTGATAACTTCTCGGATATCTCGTTGGTCAAACACTAGGCGGGAGCCCTCCGACTGACCAATTTTGACCATGTCGGTCTGGAGCAGTGTCATAAGAGGCAGTGTGGGTTCCGTACAGTAAACTGGACCATCGTATCCGTACTTGAAAAGAGCGGGGAGAAATCCAGTGTGGTCTAGATGCGCGTGGCTGATGATTACGGCATCGAGCTCATCAAGGTCGATGTCGGCCCAGTCCAATCGAGGATAAGCATCCCAGGCGTTCCTCGCTCCAGGATGAATGCCACAGTCGAGCAATAGCTTGCTTTCAGACGTGGACACAATAATCGAGGACCGGCCGACTTCCTCAAACGCGCCGAGGGTGAGCAGGCTGATTTCAGATTCCCGGCTCAGGCGGGGTCTGAATATGTTCTCGCCGACTTCCCTGAAAAAGCGCGAACGTTCTGTTGAAAATTGGCTCTGGGTTACGTTCACATTTTTAATCGTGGGGGAAGGAATGTGCGGATGTTTTCTTATCCTGATCTTCCAGCCAGTTTTGTCGGTAATTTCAATGGGGTTGAAACCTTTCTCTGGCGTGAGGAGCAGCGGCCTGCTGGCTTCTACGATTGCTTCGCCCAAAGCAGAGTCAAAGAATATCTCGGCGACGCCAGACTCTGGAGGGACAGATGATAGAATTAGATCTTGAGTAACTTGTTCTTCCTTTCGAATCGATTTGTCGGTGCGAACAACAACGCGCCTCTTTACCATGTTAACGACGTCTGAGACGATGTAGCTGTTTTGCTGGAGGAACTTTGGGTTCTTGGAGTATAGGGCGATTCGCGGCCCTTCATACTCTACTCTAGTAATTTCGGCTTCGGCCGGAATGTGATTCAGGATCGTGCTGGTAACGCTTTGCGCGCTAGGACGTTCGGTCAAAATTAAGACTAACTTCTGCTGCTCGCAATTGTCGCAAGATACTGGTTTTTCTCGTCTCTTGTGAGCTCGCGGTAACCAACATCTTTCTTGACAGTTGCGACGTCAAAACCATCACCGGTCCCTGCATTTCTCTTTATGGCAGCGGTTACGGCTTTGATGGCTATCGGAATGACTTCTTCCACTGTCATTCCCTTACGGTATTCATCTTCAAGGATTCCATACGCAACAGGAGATCCGCTCCCCGTTGAAACCATATTTTCTTTCAAATTTGCCCCGAAGAAATCTACGCTGTAAATGACTGGCCCTTCTTCCGCATCCACCCCGCAGATCAGAAAGTCAGCGATCATTGGATAAGCGCGCTGTGCAAAGAAGATGTTAGCCGCTATTCTTGCAATAGATTTTACCGGAATGGGCTGCCTGTTCTCGAGTCTGTAAAGGTTGGCGTAGTACTTCAGAGTGTCAATGATGTTTTGCGCATCGGCAACAGTTCCCGCAATTGTCGTGCCAATGTGCTTGTCAAGCGCGTACATCTTCTTTCCTCTTCTGTGCGCTATGAAAAGGTAACCAGCTGTGACACGGGTATCGGTGCAAAGTACAACTCCGTCGGAACAAGTCATGGCGCAAGTAGTGGTGCCGTGATAGCTGAGAGCGTCGACTTGTTTTCTTGATCCTTCAATTCTTTGCGAATTATCGTTTCTTAACTCATGCGGGGTGTTATCTGTTTGGGGCAACCATAAGTCAATTCCTAGCTGTTACCTGCGAATTCGTTTTACGAAGATTGTCAAGCTAGAATCAATTTAGACTGAACTTGAACAAAAGTTTGCGACGAATCTCGGTCGTCTGAACCCGCGTAGGAAACTGCTAATTCCCCAATTTGACCAACGTCCTTTAAATAACTTTCCAAGAGAACTCTACTCATAATCGATAGCACAAGGAAACACGCAATGTCGAAATCAATGCACACGATGGAGCTTCCACGGAGGGTCGTAGTCGGCGATGGAATTCTGTCAAACCTAGGAGAAATTCTGCAGGATACCGAAATCGGAAAATCTGTGTTAGTAATATCGGGTCCGAATGTTGAAAGGATTTTAGCGGATATAGTCACGAAGGCCCTGGAAGACGCGGCTTTCGAGGTAAGTTGGAAAACTATAGAAAAATCCACTTTCGCCACAGTCGAAGAAGTATCAGAACTTGCAAATAAATACGAAACCAATTGTCTAATAGGAATCGGCGGTGGCAAATCAATCGACGTAGCCAAGCTAGCATCCTTCAACAACAGAGTACCATTCGTGAGCGTACCGACAAGCGCCTCACATGATGGTATTTCGAGTCCATTTGCATCTGTCAAAGGGTTGGATCGTCCTTATTCGCTTGTGGCAAAGCCACCAATCGCAATCGTCGCTGATACTGAAGTTATCGCAAGAGCACCAATAGAGCTCATGCACAGCGGATGCGGTGATTTGATCTCAAAAAAGACTGCCGTAAAAGACTGGTCCCTTTCACACGAGAAAACAGGGGAGTACTTCGGTAACTATTCTGCCAACCTCGCTCTTCTGTCGGCCGAACTAGTGACCGAAGACGCTGAACAGATTCATGATAGACTTCCAGACAGCGTGCGGGTTGTCGTTGAAGCTCTCATCAGCTCGGGGGTCGCAGCCGGAATTGCTGGAAGCAGCAGACCGTGCAGCGGTTCAGAGCACTTGTTTTCTCATGCAATGGACATCGTAGCTCCAGGCAAGGGAATGCACGGTCAAAAGTGCGGGATGGGCACGATCATGATGGCAAAACTTCACGGTCTAGATCATGAAGAAATTCGAAAGTCTCTGAAAGTTATCGGTTGCCCAACAAC
>JASHSF010000078.1 GCA_030036955.1 Nitrososphaerales archaeon | reverse complement strand
GAACAGAATAGACATTCATGACAACGGTAGAGTTAATTTCTCAAAAGACCATTCATTGCTGATGTCCAATGAAATCGGTCTGAAATAGCTTCTTCTTCACAGATTTAGACTCTACGAATGCGTTCGGGAGGAGGAGCCTCCATCCTCAGGCTGCTCCTCCTCCGAAATTGCTTCTATTTTTTTTCCAACTTGGAGTTGAATATCTAAATGCGGGTATTTCATCTGGAAAAAGGGAGCTTCGAATTCCAAAACGGCTTTTATTTCATCAATGACTTTACGTTCTTTGAAATTAATCTGACAGCCTCTTCGATTCTGCGTTCTCTCGTTTCGCCCCTTTTCGCGCTAGTGATCCACATCTGATATTGTCTCTTGTGGCTGGGCGAAAATGCCTGAAAGTTCTGCCACGCCTGCTCGTTTTGCTTGACAGCGGTCATGAACTTGTCTGGAAAAGGGTGCTCTTTTGAAGAGATTGTTTTCGGAATGTGTGAACCAGAAGTCGCAAGCAAAATTATGCCGGTAATGGCCATGACAACATCAAATGCTCTTGATGTCCCGCTGGTGGAGGAGTATAACAGTAGATATAGGGAAAACACAGTTAACATCGATCCTGAAACGACTGTAAGAACAAAAGCTATCCATTTCCATCTCCTGGTTTCTACTTGCATGATAAGCAGCAGGGCCTCAAATTCGCTGTTCATATGAATTCGTTGCAGGTGCATTGACAACAATTTCCCGCTTACGAAGGTAAATTGACACGACTATGAATGCGATGCCCGCTACAAAAGTCGCAAGATCTCCTACCCAGGATGCTGTGCTTGAAACCTGAGAGCAGAAAAGAGGTCCTTGCATACCAGACGAAACAACACAGATTGTTGCTATGGTTTCGCCCAAGATAAAGACAAGCCAGTAAACACATACTAGAAGGAGACCTGCACCGAGAAACAGTGCATATCTCTGCAGAAAGTGAGGTGTGCTAATCTCAAGAAAGGCGATGCCGATTGCAAGCATCAACCAACCTAGCCCAAAAACCAATTGGACAGACGTGAATTGCGAATGAAAAAGTAGGTAGTATCCAATTAAGAGAACAGCGAGCGCAAGGATGAATGTTTTTTTCGCTATCGAGTGAAGGATAGTACTTTGCAACGACTTGCATTTCCTAAAAATCGTGCAGAAATAACAGATACTTGGCTTGCGATTTTTGTCAGTCTTGGGTACTTGCTGCGGGACCAACTAGCGAGAGAGCTCGCTTAATCAAATCGAACGTCGCAGGCTTTGCGTAAATCACGAAATGATCGCCCGATGAAGATATGATTGTTATCTTAGATCCCACATATTTGTCCCCTCGATCGAATTCTATTTTCGATATCTTCCCTTTTTCTATTTGGTAAACGCTTCGTTGTTCCAGGTCGTTGAGGGCAACAAGAGATGAATTTTTGTACGAGTAGAACAGTAAACCGATAAAAAAGAACAGTATACCGAGAACAGTAAAAACAATGCTGCTCATGCTGGCTGTCTGTAGAAACAGCAGCAAAAGAGCACTGATATTTAGCACGGCTCCAATCCCTAGAAAGCCAGGAAACAATACTTGCATCCAAATTGGGGCGCGTACGACGAAGACTCGCTTGGCTGTAGAGTATACGCCATAACTTCTCAAGCCCCACCTATCCCGAATAATGGTAGGACTTACCACTCACGATAGACAATATTCCTTATTTTTTGTATCGGAGTCCATACGGTTTATTCCCGTACCTGAACCATGAGCTTCGCTTATTTTCGGACTAGTTGCATAAAAGGACTAGGTCGGATGCGAAGTTTCCTTGAAATATTCGAACTCGCCTTTTTAATTGAACTAGCTCAGTCAGCGGTCTGACCTTTCAGAAGACCCCTTTGATTAGGTTTAGCACTTTGTTCCGAGTTGATGGCGTTTTCTCATCAGTTATACTCATTACTTACACAAGAGCTGCCAAATGAATAATCTGCAGAGATGCCACTGCCCAGTGCAAATATCGAACCGGCAAGAACGGCGCCTGCAGGAGGCACAAAAACGATCATAAGAGCGAGCGTACCAAAAGCCGCCGTTAGTCCAAGGAGAGCGTAAGCACAACCCGTATTCCACTGAAGAGTTGTGACTACCGACCCAAGACCAGGGATATTCAAATCACCCGCACTTAATCCAGGGCCGCCGATCCAACTTGCGAAGCTTGTCAGGGTATAATAACCGAGCCCAAGCTCCTTGGCAAGGTTGCAAGCAGTTTCGTAGACTAGCGCCCATGGATAACAAAATTGAACTTTATTGTTAGGCTCAGTATGGTCATGACAGAGAATCCCATGTGGCTAAACCTCAAAATCAGATTTGGAGTCCATAATAATCAAATGAGAATCAAGTCCATTCTGGTCGAAGAATCTATTTCTTGCTAGGTAGAAAGAACACTAAAATCGAATTCGATGCTCGACAACCGCCTCAGGAATTGCTACAAAATCCTCAGGGTTACTCCTTCATTCACAATTTCAAAGTCCATTTCAAAAGTAGCGGGCTACAAATGCTCGCGAACAAGATAGATGTTTCTGTCAATACCGAATCTCCCCAGATGCCTTCGCCTCAACTAGTTACCAACGAATTCAATAATCGCATGGTAATGGGAAACGCTCACACGAACACTAGGGCACGCTTCAATCCAAGTTCGTTCCATATCACGAACATTGAATACAAGGAGTCAATCGCCATGTGTTATTCGATGTCAAACGCGAATAGCAATTATTCCCAACAGCAAACTCCTCAACAGACTATCGTTCAATCCTCTTTCTGCCGAAATTGCGGTTGTCGAGTAACTCCTGATTCAAAATTCTGCAATAAATGTGGAACACAAGTTTAGGCCGAAACAAACACAACATGAACAAGGAAGAAAGTTTCTACCAAAATTTTCGGTTTGCGGGAATGAGTCTTTTACCGCGATTGGGCAGACTGTCGTAAGATTCTTCTTTAATTTTCTACATTTCTTTTAACTATGAAGACAGAACGTTTGCTGTGATGTGCAACCTTGGATGAGACGCTTCCGAGAAGTGCGGTTGCAATTCTGCCTCTTCCTCTGGTGCCCAATACTATCAAGTCGGCGTAGATTTGGTCAGCATACTTCACAATCTTATCGGCAGCGTCTCCGTGCAAAATCTTTGATTCAATCAATCTGCCAGAGGAATCAGAGAAGTATTTGTCAATGAGCATTCCATGCAACTTCTCATATTCTCTTTCTTCTTGCTCAATGGACGATGAATCAATCTCACCTTCTTCAGCAAGTGACGGAACAGATACTACACTGAGAATTACCACATCTGAGCCCTTCTCCGAAGCAATCGTTGCGGCTTCTTTTGCTACTAATTCAGCGTATTCTGAATTATCAACTGCAACTAGGATTATCCCCTTACCATTCTTCTGTTTCAAATTGGATTCCAAGAATGTTCTTTCAGTCCTGAAATTTACACTTTCTTTGGAACAAATCGCTTAGCGACCAAAGTCGGCACAACCGCACTGAGGATTACAACCGTCACTATGATTGAAAACTGAGTATTCGACAGATATCCGAGTTGATTTCCAAGCGTGGCAACTATCGTTCCTACCGTCAATCCAGTACTGAATAGCATCGTGGAAAACACAGGTGCCTCAGGAATCCACTTCTTGCACAGAGCGTAGACTCCAACAAATTTCGACCCTAGTTTTGTTGCGAGAAGAGCAAAGACCAATGCGATATTTGCGATTACAGCAGGAAGTGCGATTAACATCCCCGCTCGAATAAAGAATGCAGGTGCGAGAAGTGTGAAGGTTACGGTTCGCAATTTTGAAAGAATTTCCTGATGTTGTTGTAGTGAACTAGCAAATATTAGACCTAGAACAAAAGCACCAAAGACAGAATGCAAGGTTGCTTGGTCTGCAAAGAATGAGATGGCGAGGAGTAGCGCAATAATGAAACGCAGTTCAATTTCGATTGCTCGCTTTCCATAATTTCTAATTACGTTTGAAAGCAACCTCGGAACGATGGGAATCAAAGCAAGCAAAGTAACGAGGAACACTAGTGTTACCCAATCAAACGAGATGTGGATGAAGTTAATTCCAATCAGGGTCAGTATGTCGTTTACAAAAGTGACT
>JASHSF010000077.1 GCA_030036955.1 Nitrososphaerales archaeon | reverse complement strand
CGGCAGGTGGGCAGTTCGGCTGGGGCGGCACCCCCTTGAAAAAGTATCGAGGGGGCCCAAAGGTTGGCTCAGGCGGTTCAGAACTCCGCCGCAGAGGGCAAGGCCAAAAGCCAGCTTGACTGGAAATTCAAACGCGAAATTTTCAGAGGCGAAAGCCTGGCCTAGCGATCCTCTATGTCCTCACAGTTGGAGGCTAGAGGTGACAGAAAAGTTACCCCAGGGGTAACAGGCTCGTCGCGGGCGAGAGCTCCAATCGACCCCGCGGTTTGGTACCTCAGTATCAACACTGCAATTGGGGTAGGACAGCAGAAATGCTGTCATGCGTATCGGCTTATTACGGTGGAACCCTTTCTCAAATTCAGGACGCACGGGAAGGAAAGAAATTTCCTAGAGCCGTGGGAGAGGGCAATACCGTGGGAAGTCCTGCAAGAAAAGCTTCGGAAAGATCTACATTCTTCAAAGCTTTGCAGGACCCCGTAACGACTGAGGAATTCTTTATTCCAATGAGATGGCTCGGTGCCATCACACGCCGACTCCTCTTTTTTCCGAAAGAGGATGGAGATATAGTCTACAACTTCTGGTAACAGGAGAACTAGTGCGATGTCGGCTCTTCCCATCCCGGTCCTGCAGCAGGGGCCAAGGGTGGGGCTGCTCGCCCATTAAAGGGGAACGTGAGCTGGGTTTAGACCGTCGTGAGACAGGTCGGTCTCTACCTGATGGAAGCGGCGGTCATCTGAGGGGAAGCTGTCCCTAGTACGAGAGGAACAGGGCAGCGCGGCCTCTGGCGTACCGGTTCTTCGATAGAAGAATAGCCGGGCAGCTAAGCCGTCTTAGATAAGAGCTGAAGGCATCTAAGCTCGAAGCTAGTCCCGAGAAAAGATGGCCATCCGCTACACTAGTCCTTCCGCAAGGGGGGACTCGGGTGCGGTGAAGAGCTGTGATAGAAGATCACGTTGATAGGAGAGAGGTGTACGCTGGAAGGCTACGGCCGACCAGTTCAGCCTGCTCTTACTAATCGCTCAAAGCGTTGGGATATATGATTACGTTTGAAACGACTGCGCAATAACCTGTTGCACGGCGAATATTTTTTGAATAGTTTACAAGATTTAGGCGGTACAGTATATGGTAAATTGTCCGGTTTGCGGAATACACGTCGATTACAAGAATCTGAGATCTGACAGTCCAAAGTGCGATAACGGCCACGATCTTGGTGTGTGGGTCCGTTGCGGAAATCCTTCTGAGCAGCACGTGTTTCTGAGGAGAGAAAATTCCACCTGCCCCTACTGCAATTCTCCCCAGTCGGTTCCGATGAAGGAGGGAGTCAAGGTAAAGTGCCTTGCAACAACCGAAAGCGGAAAACATTGCGAAACTAGACCTTACAAGTGGATGATCGAAGGCCCGCCTTGCTTCATGAACCACGTCGAAAAAATGAAAATTGTCTCATGACCCAGGGTTTTACCTGCATTTGTTGCGAATCCAATCTATTGAACCATCGAATTGCGGGTTAGTGTAACATCTGCTTGCCGATGCTGAAGGAAGCATTGAAAGGCGTCCTTTCGGCAACAGAAGTATCTCTCCTTTCGTCATCCTTCGACGTGATCGGTTCGATTGCAATCTTAAAGATTCCAGATGAACTCAAAGACAAGGAAGATATAATTGGTGACGCGATTCTTTCGCACGTTAAAAACGTGAAAACAGTTCTGAAACAAGCCTCCGAGGTTGGTGGAGAATTTAGGACGCGCGAGTTGAAGTTTGTTGCTGGCATTGAAAACTATGAAACCATTTACAAGGAGAGCGGCTGCCTCTTCAAGGTAAATGTGCGGGAAGTCTATTTCTCCCCTAGGCTCTCGACAGAGCGCGAGAGGATTGCAGGTCTCGTGCATGAGGACGAGCGGATTCTCAACATGTTCGCGGGTATCGGCACGTTTTCGATAATAATTGCAAAGCAAAAACGCTGTGTAGTTGTTAGCGTCGACAAGAATGCTGTTGCAATAGAGCTCGCAAAGGATTCTATCAAAATGAACAAGAAACTTTTGGGCGAGGTAACTCCAATAATAGGGGACGCTAGCGAATACTCCAGTGAGCATAGATCTTCATTTGACAGAGTACTCATGCCCCTGCCCGAACGAGCCGATGAATTCCTTCCCTGCGCGGTCGAATCTTGCAAAGATGGTGCGATGATCCATTACTACATTCACGTCCCAGAGGAGGATTTTCACCAAAAGGGCTGGATATCCGCACATCTCGACCAATTTGAAATAAAAGGATCCAAGGTGGAAGTGAAGAATTGGAAGAAAGTTAGAGAAGTCGGTCCTCGCTACATACAGGCAGTCGCCGATCTCAAGGTTTCAAAGTTCGAAGGATGATCTTACGCCTTAACTTTTTGCGCCTCGTAAATCTGTTTAACCCGATCTAGAGAATCGATCTCAAAAACAGACTTGTCCGTGCGGATCCTCTTTATTCGCGGAAACCTCAGCGCATAACCACTGTCGTGCCTGTCGCTCTTTTGAATTGCATCGAAGGCAACTTCCAGAACAACTTGGGGTTTTACAGTTCTCCTGTAGCCGTAATCTTGTAGAGTTATGGACTTTAACAGATCCGTCATCATGCCAATCTCCGAATCCGTGAGCCCCGAATACGCTTTGCCGATTACCTTTAGCTCAGTCCCCTCCGAAACGGCAAAAGTATAGTCGGACAAAACTCCAGCCCTTTTTCCGTGGCCGAATTCTGTAGCGACTATTACAACGTCAAGAGTGTCCAGCTCCTTCTTGAGCTTGACCCAAGCACTTCCCCTCCTGCCCGGAGTGTACGGGGACTGGAGATCTTTTACGACGAGCCCCTCGTAGCCAAGAGATTTGCTTTCGATGAACATGTCCAGAACTTCCTGAGCCGAGTTCACGGCTCGCTGTTGTGAAAATGAAATAGGTGAGCTGTCACCTGGAGCAAGCTCGCGCAGTTTCTTCATCCTTGTCAAAAGCGGCTCATCGAGAAGGGACGATGTTCTGTAGTAGAGCAAATCAAATCCAAGAAATTTGATCGGTACGTCGTCTGGCGAGCGGGTGAGCTTTCGGAGTCTCCGCTGCAGAAGCTGAAAAGGCAGAGGCTTGTCATTGTCATAGGCGATGATCTCGCCGTCCAGTATCGCTGGAACGGAGCTGATGCTCAGACCTTCTTTTTCGAGCTCTGGAAAGAAGCGAGTTACGTCTTCGAGATTTCGCGAAAATATTTTGACAAGTCCTGGCGTGAGGTGAATCTGAGCTCTGATCCCGTCGTACTTGTACTCCGATATCACTGGAGAAGTCTTGAATTTTTTGAAAAGCAGGTCTGCTGTTTCGGCAGTATCTGCAAGCATAAAGTTCGTAGGGCGGAGGGGAACGAGTTTAGCTTCGTTTAGCTTGTCATGACGAGCAAGGATTGCGACGGACCCGGCATCGGCAATTATGAGGTTTGCAGATCTTATTTGTCGGAGAGTCTTTGCCGAAAGTTTTGCGATTGCTTCTTCAACCAGTCCCTCGACAAGGCCGATCCTCATCTCGCCCGTGAGGAGCTTCACGATGTATTTTGCTTCGTTCGGAGCTCGGATGGATGAAAAAATTCCGAATAGGATCTGTTTTTTCCGTGCGACAGAATTCGAGCCCGTAGCTTTTGCAAGTTCTCTAAAGCCCGACTCGACATCCTTGAGCGTCAGCGACTTTTGAAATAGAGTACCAGAAATCGGGTGGAGTGCCCCGTCTTTTTTAGGGAGATTTGCTATGATTTCCTCGGCGACCGACCCGAGATCACCGTGCTTGAGGTAGTATTCGGAAAGTCTGGTTTCTTTGAAATCTGTAATTTCAGAAACTACGTTCCAGAGAAGGGAATATCCGATATTGACATCCTCGGATTCTCCAGGTGCAAATATTTTTCCAGAAAGAAACGTCGCTGCAATTTTTAGGTCAGCGTCATCCAATGATCCGAAGTAATTGGATAGAATCCGAACTTTTTCTAGCTTGCTCCTCGTCGCCTTAATTTGATCGCAAGTGGCGGCGAATAGTGCAAAATCGTCGGGCTGAATTTCGCCTTGCTCGGCCAAATTAAAGAAATCTGTATTTTCGAGTTGAAAAAGCTAGATCTGGCGGCTCATCAAGTTCGCGTCTTCGCCGTCGCGGTAATATCCTCTGTGGGTCGCTATTGTGCGAAACCCTAGCTTCTGGTAGAGAATGATTGCGGGTTCGTTTGAAGTTCTGACTTCGAGGTAAGTTTCGGAGCAACCTCTTTGCTTCATGCCGACTATGCTTTCCTCACAGAGCGCTCTGCCGAGCCCAGCTCTTCTATGCTCTTCGAGAACAGCAACTGATACGATGTGACCCTTTCTTGCAAGACCATATCGCTTGGTATTGGAAAAACCATATTCGACTCTGCACATGATGTAGCCTGCTAGCTTGCCCGATTCGTCCTCAGCGACTAGAAATGTTTCAGGTGACTCCTTCAGCCGCTCTTCAAAGAATGAGTCCGAGTAGTGCTCCGGGAGCGCTGCCCAGTTAATCGCTATGACTTCCGGGATGTCCCCCGGGAGACATTTGCGCAGTGCATATTTGCCAACTTTTCGAAGGTAAATGTTCTGCAAGCAGGAATCACCTTAGCTAGATAATCTCAAGAGTCAAGTGAGGTTGGAACTAGTTCCTTCCAATTATTTGTATACGAGCTATTTAATTAGTTAGTTGCCTAAGGAATTGCTCTTCAGAAATTCCATAGGCTTTAGCTCAATGACAACTGTAGATTCCCAAACGCCTCCGAGAGTCAGGAGTCCGGAACAATCTCAACGCGTGATCGACGCTGTTCACCGGCATTTCACTATAGCGAGAGAGTACTACAGAGAAGATCTAGACATAGATTTTTTCATAGATCCTTCTCAAGCGGAGACAAAGCAAGCATTCCTCGCTTTGTCTTCTGATCTTCGAGCGACCGGCGACATGGCGATTCTCAGGAGAACAGATGAAGGCCTGTACCTCAAAGTTTTCCCCAGGCCGCCAGTTCAAAAATCGAAAACCAGAACGCCGCTCATACTTCTCGCAGCAACTATTGCTATCATCTTCATAGATGGGCTGATCAGGCCATCTATCTTCAGCTTCGGTGGCCCCTCGCCTGCCTGGCCGCAGCTCATAGTGATTTCGCTAATTTATACTGTGGCTCTGATTGCCATTATTGGAATTCATGAAACCGGTCACAAGATTGCTTCTTGGCTCCACGGAATGAATTCCTCTTGGCCATACTTCATTCCGGGAATCCCTGGAATTTGGCCTACTATGGGCGCCGTAATCAACGCGCGAGAGCCTCCTCCGAACAAGGATTCGCTTTTCGACCTAGGGATATCGGGACCGATTGCGGGGCTAATTGCGACGGTGATCGTTTCGATAGTTGCTGTTGCGTCCGCTCAAACTGCCCCGATTTCTCCGAACCAGTCATATTCTCCGATTGATATGTACACTTCTACGCTCGTTGATTTGTTTGTGAGGTCGCCCTATCCAAATTACGCCGTCACGGGTACTCTCTTTTCGCTGCTTTACTTTGCTTACACGTTCGGCTTTTTGATAACGTTCGTGAACTTGCTTCCCGCGTGGCAGCTCGACGGTGGGCACATTGCAAACGCGTCTGTTAGTCCGAGAACTCATCACTACCTTACCTACATCAGCGCTGTCGTAATGGTTCTCGCAGGATTTTGGCTTATGGGATTGCTGGTTCTGCTGCTTTCAAATCGCTACCCTTCCCTTACTCCCCTCGACAATGTTTCTCCCCTTTCGAGGAAGAGAAAGGTAATTTTCGGCCTCGTCTGGATCCTCTCGGCCGCGATCTTTGTTCTCGTAATTTACAACAATGCGTTTTTCTGGCAGGGCTCGATCATGCAGGGACTCTTGGGCTACATTAGACTTTAGCTCGGCAGCTTAAAGAAAGTCGTCGATGCGTCTGGAACAACAAGCATCTTCGCCTTCGAGCCGTGCGGCACAATCAATGAAGGTGCGTCTCTCGATCCGCTGTTCATTCTGAAGCCGAACTTTTCTCCGTAGTATTTCGGGAGAGTACTGATGAGAGAAACATCAAGATCCTTCTGCAATCTTTGAAGTGAAAGCAAAACTTCAAGCCCTTCAAAATATTCGGAATCTGAAACGTTGGATCTCCCCGTCACATAGTTCATCATTGCTTCGGAACCTAGACCTTCGGAGCACTCGGCGAGCATGCAAACCCTAGAGGCGGCGTCTGGTAGGGTTGCATTTGCAACGACGTTGAAAAATCCTCTTGCTAGAGAATCGGTTAGAGAGCCGTCGTTATCTCCGCCTCCGCATCCGAAAACTATCCTTTGGCTCTTTCCCGACAGCTTTACTTCGAGGTTGTTGGTCCAATAGTCGAGGGCTTTAGCGTGAGTGGACTCCGGCTCGCCGGAAAAAATTCCCAATACGCCTACCCCCCGTTTCTCAATAATTTCAATCGAGCTGACATTCGGGCATGTCTGAAGCGATCTCATTGCATACCAAGATGCTTCAGATTTGCCCACCTGACAGGGGAGATCAGATTTCGATTTCCTGAACGCCTCAGTCTTCAGTTCCTTGTTTGAAGAAATAAGATCCGATGCAGCACTCGTCAATCCGAACAAAGGATCGTAATGGAGTGAATTGACGATGACGAGGTTAGAGCTGCTCTTGATTTCTCCAGGAAGTTTTGACGAGTGCCCTTCTACGAGTTCACCGGTTTCTACGAGTACCTCGCTTTTTAGAAGATCTACCCTCTGCACTTTTTCCGGATGCGCTTCAACCTTTCTCTTTGCGAATGATGCGAGTGATTTTGGATAGTAGTAAAGATTTGAAATTAGATTGTTTTGCGTGAGAATTTGATCTAGGACGTTTGATACTCCTGTAGTGCCAGAAAGCACTAGGAGAGAATCCGCGGAAAGCGCGACGGACTCCGAGACCTTTTGAGCCAAATCTTCAGGAGGGAGCTTCTGCACTGAAGGTTCTGCGACTTGAATGAGGTTTTCTTGCTTTACGTCGAACGAGACGTCAACCGGTCCGTAAGGAACCCAGATTTCTGGCATGCTATCGGCAGCTCGAATGTGCCGCGAAGCCTCCCGTGATTATTCGCCGAGGCAATTCTTCGAAGACTCCAGAGAGTCTAGATCTCAGGCTAGAAAAGCAGATCTCAGAAACTAGCGATTTATCACCGAACTAGAATTTGGCGCCGCAGTTCGGGCAGAACTTTGAGGAGGCAGCTATTGTCGTGCCGCAGCTCGGACACGCTTTGGTCGCTGGTTCCGCCGGAGTTATCGTTGCTCCGCAGTTCGGACAGAATTTGGCTCCCGCGGAAAGCGCTTGACCGCACTTTGGACACGTTGCCTGTGCTTGAGCCGGTGCTTGTCCTTGCGCTGGAGCTGCCACTTGCTGAGGAGCAGCTCTTGCAGGAGCAGCTTGATTTTGGTTAGCTCCGCAGTTGGGGCAGAACGTATTTGCCATTGGGATCAGCGAACCGCAGTTGATGCAAGTCTTCGTTGGAGCTTGGTTGAAGCCCTGGGTCATCTGGCCGCCCATAGCATAGCCGACTCCCGCGCCAACTCCGACACCTACTCCGAGGCCCGCGCCTAGTCCTGCGGTGCCGGTGGGATTCTTTGCAGCATCAACGACTGCCTGTCCCGCTTGGTACTGCATGTAGTTGACGCCGAGCACACCCATTTCGGATCTGACGTCAATCGCGTGCTGGACCTCGTCAGGCAAGCTGATTGTTAATCCCGAAATTTTGTTTATTTCTACGCCGAACTGTCCAAAGTTATCCGGCGCCGTCGACAGTACGACCTGCTCGATGTTCGTTAGGTTCATGGCAAGATCCGTTACTTTCATTCCCTGCGACTTCATTTTGCCGAGAGCGTTGTAAACGAGAATCACGAGCTGCTCCTTGAGACGCGCCTCGACATCCGCGGAAGTTTGGAGGCTGAGCGTGCCGACGAATTGGTTTATGAAATTCTCGGGGGATGAAACTCTCCACCTGTACTCCCCAAAAACTCTGAGGTTTACGATTCCGAAAGTCGGGTCTGTAAACTGGTAAGGCTGAGTACTACCGTACTTTCCATCGAAGAATATCTTTTGGAGGTAGTATACTTCGGCTTGCTGCTGGACTCCTGTGAAGAATTTGAGCAGTCCTCCAACAATAGGAGCGTTGAAATCTGTGAGAGCATACCTGTTCGGTTGGTCAAAATAGGTGAGAACCTTCCCGTCCCGATAAAAGCAGGCGATCTCGTCTTCCCGAACGACAATGTTGTCGTTGAGCCGGATCAATCGCGGAACCTTCCACATCACGTTTCCGACTTTTTGATTGTTGTCCCAGGCAATTGTCGTGGACCCTAGAACGCTTCCCCCTGTCGAGGGGTTTGCTGTCTGAGTGCTATCAGCTGTTTTCTTTCCAAAGAGTGGCATAACTAAATAATTCCTCTACTCGTTCGAATATTAACTCTACGCTTACTTTTGCAGAACATTCTGGATTGCTTCAATCCGCACTGACCAAGTTTGCTTGAAGGTGGAAAGCAAATCCGAAATGTCGCTGAGCGTAGTCTGCACGGAGCTCGGTGAGGTCGGATCGTATCTCAGCGCACCGGGCGCGGTCTTAGACTGGAGGTTGTCCGCGGCTGCCACGAAATCGTAATCGTATTCATACAGCTTGTTTAGCTTTGATTGGTCCATTTGGATTGGTGCAACAAAACCCGAATATCCCATTTGGGCATGCCTCACCTGACCCGCGAGCTGCTGGATTTCGAATATTAGCGGAGATACTCCGGAGAGATTTGTGAAATCGTTATTTTGCACCATTTTCTTTCGCAAGTCTTCGAGGTTTGACTTTGTTTGATCTAATCTATCTCCAACCTGATTCCTCAGAATATCGTCGGCGACTCTCACGTCGTCTAGTTTTCTGTAGGTCTTTAGCCCTGGAATCAAAAGTTCTAATTTTTTGCCAATTCCCTTGTTCTGATCGATCTGCTGTCTAATGTCCGGATTACTGTCGGCGGGATTGTCCTGGGTCGTGGTGTTGTCGGCCGGTTGGCTCGCAACGTTGCTGTCAGTTGACACTTACCATAGCACCTGTAATTGTGATCTGACCTTGCAGGGCGGTCGCAATATACGCATTTCTGGGATGGAAGACTTCAATCGCGGTGTAGATTGCTTCTATTCGAACATGCAAGCACTTGAAATAGTTCCTTCCTAATGATCGTCATACGCTACTACAAATGGTCACAATCAGTCCGAGCGAAGCGCTCGTCATCGTTCTTGAAATATTCACGGCCTTCGGTGTCGCTGCCTATCTCTCAGCAAACATTTTGTTCAAAGACGAAAAATGAAGATTATATTTTCTGCAAATGGCCTTTGATACTAATCAGAGATCATCTATGCTCTTCTCCGCTCACTTCTGCCCACTAAATATTCTCGTAATTTCAGGGGCATTGCAATTGTATAAATGAGATCACGCATAAATCCGTGAAGGAAGCTGTACGCTCACGCTTAGGTAGACGCTTTCATTCGGGACCCGCCCGCCAATGTAAAAAGATCCCCCTTATTCTACTTGAAGCTGTCAGAGCAATGGAGCAATGAAACTAGTACCTGAAGAGAATATAAATCGGAAAGGAAGAGAATCTTAAAGAAACTTAACTACAGCTTGTGCGACGAAGTACTTTGTGGACAAAGCTCCGTCACGTTTCTGACGGGCTCGTCGAGGGTACGATTTAGAGCACTCAGTTTCTTTAGCGCTACTTTGCTATCTCCAGAGTTTCACTCGGAGTACCATCTTTGCTCATGATTATTATTGAGCTGCGGCTGAGGATAATTCTGCCAATGTCTTTCCTGTCAACTCGTATTC
>JASHSF010000076.1 GCA_030036955.1 Nitrososphaerales archaeon | reverse complement strand
GTGGTTGGAGCGATCCTACGGGAGGAGGGAACCGGATGTCCTTTTCATAAGGAGCCTTCAAGGGTTTGATGGTGTGCGCGCTGATCCGAAGTATCTCGATCTGTTGAAAAGAATCGGATTCGACCGGGTGACCTAACTCTTTCGCAGAATAATTTTCTTTCAATCCATCATAATGGATTGTTTTGAATTTTCGTGTAGCAAATAGGGGGTCCTTTCGGTCTAAGGGGCTCAAATACGACCGATCAGGGCGGAAAAGGCTCGGCAAAAATCTATTCCGTCTACAAAAAATGCCTTAGTAATTTCTTGTTCATATAATTAGACGAAGGAAAAAATGTCTTCAAACATAAAGCAAAAGAGTGCAAGCGTGAATGGGAAGCTTGGAGAACAACCCCCAAAGGTTTGTAAAGCGTGCGGCTTTACAAACGAGCCTAGTTCTCTATACTGTGGACTCTGCGGGAAATATCTGCCTTCTGCAGGGAAACAGCGCAAGGCCGTCGCTCAAAAGTCGCCGAATTCACATTCAGTAGCGTACTTCGCTGTCGCGATTGGCGCAATTTTGATGTTTACGCAGTCAGCGGCTGAGATTAATGCCTATTCGAATGGCGGCAACGATCCTGCATTTCTCTTGGGAACTGTAATTTTCATTTTCGGCGTCATCGTGGGAATATGCATGGAAATCGTCCAAAGGAGGAGAGCGTGAATTTGATAGCAACCATTGTTTACTGCCGAAATTGCGGAGAACCTGTCCAGCTTGGTACATCCTTCTGTGGAAAATGCGGAAACGCTTTGGGCAACGCCGAAGGAGGAAAGGAAACTTTGCGGTACTTCCTTTCGTCAGTTGAAAGAAAGGGATACTACGACCTGTGTTTTACGAATAAAAGAATTCTAATACTTGAAGCAGGCGGGCGATACAATACTGTCACAACTATAGCCCTTGGAATGATAATCGGCGGGGCACTCCAAAAGAAGACGATGAAAGAAACGGCTGACGAACGACGGAAAGAGATTGAGCAGTCTTTTGACGGCGCCCTCCATAATGGAAAAGATAACTATGAGATTCCAAATGATCGCGTCCGCTCGATTCGCCTTCACTCCGAGGGAACGAAACTCGATGTCGAGGCAGAATATGCGGCGAGTGCAAAGACGAACGCTGGAGCAACGTCGTTTACTTTCAGAATAGACAAAAACCAAGCCGAGAGTGTGCAGGAGAGTTTTCGGGGCTTGAGAGAATTTCTGCCGCAGGTGCAAATCCGGGCGTAAAACGGTAGGGGAGTGGAAAAAATTGTCGCAAAAGAAATTTTACAGAAAGGAAGATCTTGTAAACAAAGTCGTAGTGAACCAAGAGGGAAACAACGTAGGTTCTGTTAAGGATACCGCATTTGACGCTGAGGGAAAGCTTGCCCTAATAGTGGAGAGGAAGGGGAGCCCAGAAGGAGAAGAAGAGTATATCTCCATTAACGACATCAAGGGATTTGGTGATTTCATTCTACTCAAAGAGACCCAAAATCCTGCCGTAACAACAGTACCGCCCCAACCATCGGACAAGAGGATCTGCCTCAAGTGCGGATACGGTAATTCGCCAAGTCAATCCTATTGCACCAAATGCGGCGCAAAACTTCAGTGAGGGGGAACAAGCAACATGGATGTTACTATAGAGCGGGCAAGGGAAGAGAGAGCGCTGGGCCCCTTCGTGCCCGAGCTTCTAGTACTGTTAGTCGCGTTCGTTTTTGGATTCTTGATAGCTTTTCCGGCAGAGTATCTCCTGGGAACTACCTCGTCATTCATAGTAGGTTTCATTGAGGAGCCAGCAAAACAAGTTGGACTGGTGGTTCTAGCAATTTCTTTTCCACTCATTTTCAAGGACAAGAAGAAAGCTCTGCAACTTGGAGCACTCGCTGGAGTTGGGTTTGCATTCTGTGAAGATTTGGCAAATTACTTTGTTGGCGCACAAATTCTTAATGCAACTGGACAAACGGCGGCTGGCAACCAGGAAATTTTTGCGAGAATTGTTATATCGCTCCCAGGCCACGTGATGTGGGCGTCGATAGCTGCTTTTGGCACTGCACTTGCGGCATTGAGATTCTCAAATTACAGTAAGCGGAGTGTCAGTAACTTCCTATACGCCTACGCAAAAAAGGACTCACTCTTCTTCCTCGTGTCAGCAGCGGTCCTGCATACGGTGTACGATTTGGTTCCTTTCCTATTGCAAATATTCTTACTTGTGATCTCCGCAGTTCTCATGTACGGTTTTTACAAACAGCTTCCGGATGACTTGAGGACGTTCAAATTTGAAGGAGCACGCGATTTTCTCAAAAGCTCAATTCGTCAAGTGCGAGAAGCGAGGCGGCCTGAAGTGAAATTCACAAAGCCAGTGGAGATTTCGCAGCCTTCTTCGGATGTTAGTCTAGGCGCAGTATACTGTCCTCGATTAGGTCACAAAAACTCAGCAGACAGTACTTTTTGCGGTCTTTGCGGCGACCGATTGGTGAAGAGCGAGTGAGTGTGAAGCAATCGAGCGCGCAAGAGATTCAGATCGTGAGTCTTAGCTTGCGAGAAAACAAACAGGACATGACTGGCAACATGTGCATGCAGATGATGAACCAAGCTAGATGGGTAGTGGACTCTAGTCAAACAAGAGAGCCGGAGGTAATTGCAAATATTGAAGGCACTTTGAAAACAATGCCAATTGCCTCGTTGTTCGAACAACTGCCAACCAAATATGTTGTTTACTTCGGGCCTATATTCTGCACAAAGTGCGCTAAAAAGTTACTAGATGATGCGACATTTTGCGGTCATTGCGGAAGGCGAATTAAGAGGGAGCTGTGGGTATCTGACATGGAGGTCAATGTTATCCATCGAAAAAAAGATTGAGCTGAGAGCGTAGAGCTCTTGCTTTTTCAAAAGGGCTCACGAAGTGGCAGTCAGATATGGAACGTCGCTAGTGCAAATTGTAGCGCGATTGGCTGCTCTGAGAAATGTATTCCCGCGCGTAACAATATCGTCTATGAGAACGATACGATCAGGCGGATCCAAACTTCCCTCCACGGCAAAGGAATCGTAATGTTGCGATACCTTCGATCGGTCTTCAGCGGAGCTGTAAGCTGATTTAGGAACTGCAAATTTTCGCTCGATACATGGAACAACTCTTGTCTCGATTCCGAAGCGCGATATAGAACGTCTGGAAGGGCTTGTAGGGATCCGTTACCAATTCTCCAAGCTCAAATTTGGGACTCTAGAAAAATGACTTTTGTTAAGAGTGACGATTGATTCCCCGGAGACAATAGCAATGCACGCTATAAGCAGATCAAAGTCCCCAATTGGATTTTTTTTCAGTGTGTGTGAATTTGCAAGCTCGCCATATTTTTGGCTAGCTGCATCGTCCAAGTTCAATATTCTCATTGTCGACAAGATTTCGTTCACTCGTTCCAATTCCCTACCGGGATCCTTTGATCCATACGCGCCCGCATAAAGCTCGCAAACATTGATTACTGTGGTTGATACCGTCCCATCGCTAGCCGCATGAGCTCTAAGCATTTCAAGAGCCCTTTTTTCCTTGCGAATCATCGGGATTAGAATTGACGTATCTAGGCAAACCAAGTGAAAGCGGACCTTTTGATAATTCTCTAAAAACTAACTCGGCGTAGTTTAGCCCTACGTGTTCTCTTCATAGTTTTCTCAACGTTCTCGGCAAGATCTTCGCTTGGCGGCATATTTTCAAGATATTTTAGAAGTGCCGATGCCGTTCCTCGCTCGCCAGTCATTCGAAGTATGACATCAGTAAAGGATTCTCTCTCTTTCTTTTTTTTGGCAAGAGCACTGTACGCTTCATCCGAAATTGTGATGGTTTTATGACCCAAGGTTATTCAATGCACATATGTGCACGAATCAAATGCTTAAATGTTTCGCTGGCTCAGATATTCCATCTGTCTTCTGCTATCAATCGTAACTTCATCAAGACTAAGGCCCCCGAATATATTCCCGTGGACTTTTTCCGAAGATGGACTCGTCATAAAACCGTGACCGAGCTTGCGGTAATTTTGTGAAGGGTTTCAGTACTTATTTTTCCAGAGCTTCCTCGTTTGCTGCGCTGATTTTTTATTCTTCATGGTGCCAAACCCGTTTGCTTCTAGCCGAGCATAAGAATCGAAATGAAGGCCAATGGCTAAAATTTTGATCACAGGCTAATCGGGAGCCACCTCGAAGTATCCGCTGAC
>JASHSF010000008.1 GCA_030036955.1 Nitrososphaerales archaeon | reverse complement strand
CAGACTTTTCCCATCTGGCGAGAAACTCGGTGAAGAATCCTTCCCGCCGTAGCTGAACCTCGTGACGATGTCATCATTTGTTTCAATCACTACGACGTCTCCGTTGTAGAGGTTGTCCTCTTTGTTTGCTTGGTGAATCGAATAAGCGATTGCTGATCCACTCGGGGAAAAACTGGGACGCGAGATTGTTCTGTATTTCAGAAAATCGTCTGGTTCTACCGGTCGTCTTGGCATAAAGACGAAGACATTTCTGCAAACTTTATGGATTGCGTTGGGCGAAGAACCGAAATTCGTATTATTTCCAAAATGCAGAGGGCTGGCAAGTTTTTCTTTCATGTCAGTCTACTTTGTTTTCACAAGAACGCATGTTCGAAATGAAGCCGAGCTTGATCAGTACGTCAAGAACGTCGGGACAACATTTACTGATCATCCATTCAAGTGGCTCGCCAGGGGCGGGCAACTAGAAGTAAAGGAGGGCCCAGCGTTAGAATCCGCTGTTATCCTTGAGTTTCCGACGATGCAGGACGCTAGAGCGTGGTACGAGAGTCCCGAGTACCAAGAAGTTGCCAAGCACAGGTTCCTCGGCGCTGACTATACCGTATTTTTAGTGGAAGGCGTTTCAACAGAGAATGTCCGATAGGGAGTAGCTTCACAAAGTTCCGTTATTTTTGATTCTCAACCGCTCGTGAAATTTTGCAATCGACAAGGTCGTTCCCGGTACAACATTTTATACCGGTTTCGTATATTTGATTCCTGCGCCATGACAGGAGAAACAATAGTCATTAAAGGCGTCGACAAACATGCCTACAGAAAACTCAAGTCGAAAGCAGCCAAGGAGGGTTTGACCATGGGCGCGGCCGCTTCGAAGGCTTTTATTGATTGGTCCTCAGAACAAGCACTTTTGGCGCGACGCGTCAGCGATACTAGAAAAATGCAGGCAGCTTCGATCGCGATGGATAAGATTAGGTCAAAGCAGAAAATCCGATCTGACCGGTCTAGTGAACGGGTAATTCGGGAATGGAGAGATCGACGGCGTTAGTCATCGACGCGTCTGTAACCGTTAAGTGGATTGTACCAGAGCAAGGCTCCTCGTATGCTCTAAAGATAAGGAACGCGCATGTGCTTCAGGAAATTAGTCTGTTTGCTCCTGACTTGTTGACGTACGAAGTAGCGAATGCGCTTCGCTTCAAGTTGGATTTGAGAGAAGGTGATATGAAACGTGCCATAGAGTCGATTTTCGAGGTGGATTTATCTCTGATGGGACCAACGAGCCAGTTTATTTCAAGAGCAGCTTCGCTTGCAAGAGCTTTCGATATCACGATCTACGCGCAACTTACCTTGCGCTAGCGCAGGATCTTGATTCCCACCTTGTGACCTCTGATAAATCGCTTCATGCTAAGGTTCTTTCTGTTCGTTCTGATCTATCTGTAAGAGTCGTCCTGCTGAAGGATTACTCGGCCAAACACAAAGATAGGATGGCTCGAAACGCCGAATCGGAGAGGAGGACTGAGCACCGTCTGCATTCTTCTTCATGCCAAATTTAATCGCTTGATTATTCCGAATATCTTTTCGCCGATTCAACTTTGCTCTCTATAGTTCCGATCTTGTCGCGGCGGTCGTCGATCTTAAGAATGGTCTGAACTCTCTTTTCGCCGAGCTCAAAAATCGCATCGCTCGCCACTTTAATTGCCTCGAAAATATTATCGAGGTTTTCGCTTTCGAGTATTGTTCCCATCGCATTGGTTTCGTACCTGATTCCCTTTACTTGCTTCAGGGCTTTCAAGGCAGCCCCTACCTGGCGCCCGACACTGGTCGAAGCAGAGCCAATCGGTGCTATGCTGAACTCCGCAATGATATGTGTAGAGGATTTCAAAGTTAGACTTCAATTAACTGCGCGCTTCTCATCAAGAAATATTTTTCGCAAGTTCTGCTTACCGTTTTCAATAGATTTTCAGACTAAATCTTGCAGAAGAATCGTAGCTAGTTCGAAGTGCCTGGGTTTCAGATGACATAAGCGTCAGCAGCTCTTTGATTTATGCCCAGAAGATAGGTTCGCCGCTGAGCAAAGGCGGTTAATTTCATTTGTATTTGCTTGTTCGGACACTTTAAGTATCACCTGTATTGCTTTTGCTGCTGCTCTAATAATAGATATAGGGGTCAATTTTTCATCGGCGGGCGGGTCCCGAATGAAAAGATCCTGTTTCGGGCCTCCGAAATGATCTTTCTAAGAATTAATTCATCGTCGCTTTACCAATATAATTCCTTGAGCAAAGCGGTTGCTCTGACAGCCAGAAATCCTCTTACTCTATTTGCCGGGCGTGAAGAAAGCGTTTAAGAGTTCAAAATCCTCTTCTTGCTGCAAAGCATTCCCATGGCGGGCACCGACAGGGACTCAATGCTCCGCGCGAGCAATCTTTCAGTTATGTACGATTCGGTCAGCGGCAACGTTCAAGCTCTCCGCGACGTTTCTTTTGAAATCGGACAGAGGGAATTCATTGCGCTGGTGGGCGAATCCGGCGCAGGCAAGAGCACGCTTGCACTCGCAATCATCGGACTTTTGAACAACGCAAAGATCGATGGGGACATACTTTACAGGGGAAAGGATCTCTCCACGCTTTCCAAGAAAGAGTGGAACAAGTACCGCGGAACCGAAATCGGAATGATATTCCAGGAACCCTTGAGCTCGCTGAATCCGATAGAAAAAATTGGAAAACAGATGGCGGAAGCGATCCAGATCGGAAAGAGGGAGGGTATTAGGAAAGAGCTCAAGCTCCACAATTACTCGGCAACAGGCCTC
>JASHSF010000075.1 GCA_030036955.1 Nitrososphaerales archaeon | reverse complement strand
TGGAGGGGTTCCATTTTTGTTCTCCGTGGCGGTAAATCCCCTCGTAAACGGTTTCCCGGAATTGACTAGCTCGATCACCTCATCCGATTTCGTTGGTTTTCCAAATATTTTCTCTGTATGCTGATTCGCTGTGGCAAAGGAATGATCTATAATATCTCGGAGAGAACCCGCCAATATGACTAATTCAATGTAATGAGACTTGGGCCCGCTTCCACATTATTATTAAGCCGTCGATTGTAAATTCCCAAAGGGGGATCGATTGCCAGCAAAGCGCAGACTCTCAGCAATAATGTTCACTGACATTGCAGGCTATACAGCCCTCACCCAGTCTAACGAGGCTCAAGCGCTTGAAATTCTAAAAAGGCACAATCGTCTGCTAAGACCTTTTTTTCCAAAGTTCCGCGGAAGGGAAATTAAAACCATTGGAGATTCCTTTCTCGTGGAATTCGAAAGCGCCTTGGATGCTACGAACTGCGCCATCAAGATCCAAGAATCTCTGCATGACTACAATATTTCATCCAAGGACGATTGGAAGATCAAGCTCAGAATCGGAATACACCTCGGCGACGTGGTCCGAAAAGATCGAGATATTTTCGGAGATGCCGTGAATATTGCTTCTAGGATTCAACCCTTGTCAGAACCCGAAGGGTTGTGCATCTCCGAGCAAGTATACGATCAAGTGCGGAACAAGCTCGATAATACCTTGACTAAAGTTGAACACGGCGGACTGAAGAACGTATCAACGCCTATTGGCGTTTTCAAAGTTGTGATGCCCTGGGAACCCCAGTCACAGGAAGAAGAAAGTAAGCAAGTTAAGCTCGACGCGCGAAGGATTGCAATCCTTCCGTTCTCCAACATCAGTCCTGACCCGAACGACGAATACCTTGCAGATGGCATGACGGAGGAGTTGATTTCTACGATGTCGAAAATTAGCAGTTTGAAGGTCATTGCTAGGACGTCGGTGACGAGATACAAGGGCGGAGAAAAGAACATCGACGAAATTGCCAAGGAGCTCAAGGTGGGAACGATACTCGAAGGAAGCGTGCGGAAGGCGGGAAACAGGCTTCGAATAACAGCGCAGCTCATCGACTGCCGGAGCAGCGACCACCTGTGGTCCGAAAGCTACGACCGAGAACTGAGGGACGTGTTTGAAATACAGAGGGAGATAGCGGAAACAGTAGCAGCTGCTCTAAAGATAAAGCTCATGCCGGAAGAGGAAGAAATGGTCAACTGGGAGCCAATGGATCCAATGAAAATAAGGTACTTTTGGCAGCGATCAAATCAAGATTCCTAGATTTGCATTTCCATCCTAAGAGCGTGAATGATGGCTCGATAATATGTAACGCGCACTCGAGCTTGAAAGTCAGGCAAAAATCTCTATGTAAATTCCGTTAGGATCCTGGATATACGCCCACTTGCTGGTGGCCGTTTTCACTTCCAGGGCAGGGCCGTAACCGAGCTTCTTTGCTTCAGAGAGAAAAGTATCGAGGTTCTCCACCTGAAAGGCAATATGATCCAATTCCTGACCCCGCGAGTAAGCTTCGAAGTACCTGCTGCTCTCTTTGTAATAATTTAGCTCGATTTCCGGTCCTCCGTCCTCGCTGATTAAGCCAGCGACCTCGCCGCTAGTGGCATCGATTGAATTGCGGCCCTTGAGTTTCATACCCATAACCTCTGTGTAGAATTTTATCGACGCTTCCATGTCTTTTACTCTGATTCCAAAGTAAGCCAGTTTTGCCTTCAAGTTAACTCGATTTGAAGAACCTTTGAAGAAATAAAAAAGTTGTTTGGTGGATCAAGGTTTCTCACTTCATCCAACCCGGAGGACCTGGCCTTGACCGTAATCTCAGATTCCTTTGCGAGCTAGCTTTGAAATTCTTGATTCGTCGAGTCTGTAATAATGCCATTCTTTCAACTGGTGAGCCCCGATACCCTCGTAGAATTTTATCGCTTTGGAATTCCACGTCAATACGGCCCACTCAATCCTGCCACAATGCAGCCGCCGAGCTTCTCTAATCAGCATTTCAAACATCCGACTACCAATCCCCTGTCCTCGATAGGTTTCGAGAACGAACAAATCTTCTAGGTAGAGCGTGGGTTTTGCCAGGAAAGAAGAATAGGTAAAAAAATACAACGCGTAAGCAAGCGGTACCCGGCCCGAAAAAGCAAGCAGCAGCTTCAGCCGCTTGGTTCTGAAAGTGTCTTGGACTAGCCGCCTCTTGCCGGATTCAGAGGGAGGTTTCAGACGTTCAAACTTTGCCAGTTCTCTAACTAGTTTCAGAAATGCCCTTGAGTCTTTCGGCTTTGCTTTTCTAATGACAATGTCTTGCAAGTTTGCAGAACTAACCGTACAATAAAGCGTCTAAGGGACGTGGCGCTCTGGATAGCCGACGTACAGCTGCCTTGGTCTCGCGATCTTTTGTTCAGGATCCTGCAGCATCTCGTTCCACTGAGCGAGCCATCCAGACATGCGGGGAATTGCAAAAAGCACCGTGAAGATGTCCTCGGGAAAACCCATCGCTTGGTAGATTATACCAGAATAAAAATCAACGTTGGGATAGAGGTGCTTGCTGATGAAATAGTCATCCGAAAGAGCAATCCTCTCGAGCTCAAGAGCGATGTCGAGCAGTCTGTTCTTGCCGGTTATCTCGAATACTTGATCGGCTATTTTCTTTACGATCCTGGCTCTTGGATCGTAGTTCTTGTACACTCGGTGCCCGAATCCCATTAGCAATTTCTTTTTCTCCTTGACCTGCCTGATGGTTTCGGGAATTTTTTCCTTCGAACCGATTTCTTCGAGCATTCGCAATACCTCTTCGTTTGCTCCACCGTGGAGCGGGCCGTACAGAGCAGCCGTTGCTGCAGCTGCGCAGCTGTAAGGATCGGCGTGCGTGCTGCCTACCCCCCGCATGGCGCTCGCGCTGGCGTTTTGCTCGTGGTCGGCGTGCAGGATGAACAGCGTATCGAGCGCTTTCACAAGAACCGGATCCGGCTTGTAGCTCGTGTTAGCCGGGGGTTTCCACATCATCGTGAGAAAATCTTCCGTGTAGTAGAGATCATTGTTCGGATAGATGTAGGGGAGTCCTTGGCTGTGCCTGTACAGATAAGCGGCGAGAGTTGGTGTCTTTCCGATCAGTCTGTAGATTTGTAGCTTCCTTGAGTGCTCATCGAAAATGTTCTTGGCGTCATGATAAAAAGTAGAAAGAGCAGCTATGGAGCTAACGAGCATTCCCATCGGGTGCGCGTCGTATCGGAAGCCTTCGAGGAATTGCTTTGTGTTTTCGTGAACCATAGTGTGGTAAGTAATGTTGTGTGACCACTCTTCGTACTCGCTTTTGCTAGGCAGCTCGCCGTTTAGAAGAAGGTAGGCCACTTCTAGGTAATTGCGCTTTTCAGCAAGCTCCTCGATGGGATAGCCTCGGTAACGCAAGATTCCTTTGTCGCCGTCGATGTAGGTAATTTTGCTCTTGCACGAGGCGGTATTCATGTACGACGGATCGTACGAGAGCAGCCCAAAATCGTCGCTTGACTTCTTGAACTCTCTCAAATCCATTGCCTGGATCGAGCCGTCTTGAATTGGAAAGTCGAGGGACTTGCCAGTTCGGTTGTCCTTGATCGAAAGGGAATCTGCCATGAAATTACAACTGTCCGAAGGGATTATTGTTAGTTCGGTCTCAGATCACTTAAAGAAATTTACTAGGGGGACGCAATCCCCTGTTAAGGATCTTGTTTATTGACGAGGGTTGTAAACTACGACAGCAACCAAGTCAAAAATGACCTTGACTTACGCTCACGAAACAGAGGAAGAATGTCTAAGGTCAGGGATGGATGTACAATTTGGGAATCGCGCAATCCATTGGAACTGATTGGAATCCCTAAATAGAGAGACTAGGGCAATCGTTCGTAGAGTAAGGAGCTAAAATGTTGAACGCGGATCGGGTTCGTAAGGTGAACGTCGATGGTCTCGTTGGTCTTATCAGAGGTCAGATAATAACGCCTGAAAACAAGGATTATGATGAAACAAGAAAACTGTACAATGCAATGATCGACAAAAGACCTGCAGTGATCATTCGGTGCCGAGATGTCGCGGACGTGATCGCATCTGTCAGATTTGCAGCTAAAGAGGGACTCGACTTGGCGGTTCGGGGAGGGGGTCACAATGGAGGCGGCCTTGGAAGTGTGGACGATGGGCTGATGATCGATCTCTCGTTGATGAGGGGAGCTAGAGTGGACCCGGTGGCTCGGACGGCGCAAGTCTCAGGTGGTTCGCTAATAGGTGATCTGGATCATGCGGCACACGCCTTCGGACTGGGTACGCCCGCGGGCTTCATTTCTACGACTGGAATAGGAGGTCTAACGCTCGGAGGAGGACTGGGTTATTTGACTCGAAAATATGGACTCACGATAGATAATCTCCTTTCGGTAGACGTAGTTCTTGCCGATGGAAGCTTTGTCACCGCAAACGCGGATCACAATAAGGATCTCTTCTGGGCTTCAATGGGAGGTGGCGGTAACTTTGGTGTAGTTACTTCCTTTACCCTCCAGCTTCATCCGGTAGGCACGGTAATCGGTGGTCCCACGATATGGCCCTTGGAAAAAGCGGTCGATGTTCTGAAATGGTATCGGGATTTCATACTTCAAGCTCCAGTGGAATTGAATGGATTCTTTGACTTTCTCACAGTGCCTCCTGTTGCACCATTTCCACAGACTCTTCACATGAAAAAAGTAGCGGCGATAGTATGGTGTTATGTCGGCTCGACCGACGAAGCAGAAAAGGCACTCGCTCCTCTTCACAGTGTGGGAGATCTCGCCATGTATGGAGTTCAACCTCTGCCCTATCCCGTACTAAATAGCATGTTTGATGGTCTATATCCTCCCGGTCATCAGTGGTACTGGCGGTCTGACTTTGTGAAAGAGATCAGTGATGCGGCAATCGATCGTCACGTCGAAAATGCCCTGAAGCTTCCAACACCTTCTTCGACCATGCACTTGTACCCAATTGATGGTGCCGCCTCGAGGAAGGCAAACAATGAGAGCGCTTGGGCTTATAGAGATGCGAAATGGGCGCAAGTAATGGTTGGAGTGGATCCGGACCCTGCAAATGCTACGCTCATCAGAAATTGGGCTGTGAATTACTGGAATGATCTTCACCCATACACGATGGGCGGCGCGTACGTGAACTTTATGATGGATGAAGGTCAGGAAAGAGTCCAAGCAACCTATCTCGAAAACTATGCCAGGCTAGCTTCGATCAAGCAAAAGTATGATCCAACAAACTTGTTCCACATAAACCAAAACATAAGACCATCAAGTTAGGTTTATGTCTGGTATTCAAATAATAAATCACTGATAGCCTTACTAAACAGCGCCATTCTACTCGAACCATGAGCTCACACGACTACCGACCGCTTTCCGGCAAAGCAGGTATAGTTACAGGAGCCGGGACAGGAATAGGACGAGCTATTGTGAAGCATCTCTCTGATCTGGGTGCGGACGTTGGGATCAATTACTACATGAGCGAAGAAGAAGCAAAGAAAACACGCAGTGAAATCACCGAAAGAGGTCAAAAGGCCTTGCTGCTTCAGGCTGACGTTTCGAAATCCGATCATGTTAAACAAATTGTAGAGATGGCAACCGCGGAATTTGGTCACATTGATTTTCTGGTAAACAACGCAACAGGAACTCACGTAAAAACCGACAAATCAGTTGAAGAAGCTGTTCTTGAAGACTGGAACTCGGAGATCGCTGTCGATTTAACCGGCGCGTTTCTCTGCACCCATTACGTTTCACCAATAATGCTGAGTGCAAAGCATGGCAAGATAATCAACATCTCTTCGATTTGCGCAATCACAGGAGACTGCGGCCCAGCCTACTGCTCCGCAAAAGCTGGTCTGTTGGGGTTGACAAGATCTGCTGCCGTAAGTCTTGCACCTTATGTACAGGTGAACGCGATTCTCCCGGGTTTCGTCTCTTCTCAGCCGCACGATCCAAACCTTGTTTCAAAGATAACACCAGGAAAGAAAATGGGAACCCCAGAGGATATAGCTGAGCTAGCCGCCAACATTATTTCAATGAAGGGAACTTTTCTGACGGGTTCTTGTATCACGATTGACGGCGCCGTTACGGAAGGAATCATCGGGCTATCAATGGGTTGGATAGACCAAAGAACTTAGCTTCCTCTGCCAAAAACGCTCAAATATTAAATATAGTAATTATTCTCTTTGCGTTCGCAGAAACAAGCTCGGCGCGTTTTTTTTGAGTTTCTCTCCGAAGGCAATGGTTAACTGAACAAAATGGAACACGCTGTAGTCGTCAGTGACCTGAGCGATGAATTCGAGCTCTCCTCAGGAAAAAGAGTCAGATTCTATTCTCTCGAGGCGCTGCAAAGAAAACTTGGCTCCAAGGTTACCATATCTCACCTCCCGCTCTCGATTAGGATTCTGCTCGAATCGCTCTTGCGAAACGAGGATGGACTCGTAATAACGGAGCAGGACATTGAGGCCCTAGCTTCGTGGAACCCTACGCGACCTGCCGACAGAGAGATTCCTTTCAAGGTTGCAAGAGTCTTGATGCAGGATCTAACCGGAGTGCCAGCCCTGGTCGATCTATCCGCGATGAGGGACGCGGCCGTAACTTTGAAGCTAGATCCCAAGGCGATTCAGCCAGAAATTCCAATCGATCTCATAATTGATCACTCTATCCAAGTCGATGCCTACCGTCGGCCCGACGCCATTGAAATCAATGCGCACATGGAAGTCGAGCGCAACAAAGAGAGGTACGAATTCCTAAAGTGGGCCCAACAAGCCTTCGATCGCCTAAAGATTGTTCCTCCGGATACAGGTATTGTTCATCAGGTCAACCTAGAATTCCTTGCAACCGTCGTAGCCCAGAGCATAGATCGAACTGGAACAACCGTTGCCTATCCGGATACGCTGGTGGGAACAGATTCGCACACTCCCATGGTTAACGGGCTAGGAGTTCTCGGCTGGGGAGTGGGAGGAATTGAAGCCCAGGCCGCTCTTCTAGATCAGCCCGTTACTTTTGCTACTCCAGAAGTCGTGGGCGTTCACTTGAAGGGAACGCTCGCCGATGGAATTACGGCTACCGATGCCGTCCTTACCATCGCCCAGAAGCTGCGAGAAGTAGGAGTCGTAGACAAATTTGTAGAGTTCTTTGGCGAAGGCGTAGCGATGCTTTCCATCGCTGCGAGAGCGACGATCTCAAACATGACGCCAGAATTTGGGGCAACGGCCTCGCTCTTTCCAGTCGACGCTGAGACGCTTCGATACTTGAAGCTGACAGGCCGATCCGATCTCCAAATTGAGCTTGTGAAAAAATATTTGGAGCGCCAGGGTATGTTCGGCGTACCAAAGCCGGGCGAAATTGATTACTCGCAGATCGTCGAAATTGATCTCGGCGACATCGAACCGAGCGTGTCCGGTCCCGCGCTCCCCCATGACAGAGTAGGACTAGGCGACGTTGCAACTCATTTCGTTTCGGTCACGCCTGGACTCAAGGTAAAAGAGGAGCTTTCGAGCGCGGCGTTGAGGTTCGAGGGGAAAGATTACTCGCTTTCCGACGGTGACGTAGTAATCGCAGCTATCACTAGTTGCACGAACACAAGCAACCCGCAAGTCATGATAGGGGCAGGTCTCCTTGCGAAGAAAGCAATCGAGAGAGGACTTTCCGTCAGCCCGATTGTCAAAACGAGCATGGCGCCTGGATCTCTCGTAGTTACAGAATATCTCAGGGCAACTGGTCTCTTATCCTATCTTGACTTGTTGGGTTTTGGAATAGTTGGGTACGGCTGCACAACATGCATTGGCAATAGCGGACCCCTCCCCGACTCATTAGTCAAAGCGATCCGGGAAAAGGGTCTGACGGTATCCGCCGTTCTCTCAGGGAACAGGAATTTCGAAGCCCGCATTCAGCAGGATGTTAGGGCAAATTTTCTAATGTCTCCTCCTCTTGTCGTTGCTTACGCTATTGCGGGTAGCGTCATGAAGGATTTGACTCACGATCCTTTAGGGCGAGACTCTAGTGGAAAGCCAATTTATCTCAAAGATATCTGGCCGTCGCAGATGGAAATCTCGGACCTGATGGCGGCTATAGGACCCGAGATGTTCAAGAAAAGGTACGCGGAAGTTTACACTCATAACTCGGAGTGGGACAAGCTCCAATCGCCGAGCGGGCTGCTTTTCTCATGGGATCCAAACAGCACGTATATTCAGAGACCACCGTATTTTGATGATTATGTGCAGCGCCACACGCCAAGCGCGACGAAGAGCGTCCCGGATATTATCGCAGCACGGCCGCTTCTGATTCTGGGCGATTACGTAACGACGGACCACATTTCTCCAGCCGGAGCTATAGCCTCGAACTCCGCTGCAGCAAAATACCTTCTCTCAAAAAGCGTGCACGAAGAAGATTTCAACACATATGGCGCAAGGAGGGGGAACCACAACGTCATGATAAGGGGGACCTTCGCAAACCCGAGAATCAAAAACGCGATGGTAAAGGGAGTTGAGGGCTCTTTCACAAAGCACTATCCTGACGGCGAGGTTATGGGCATCTACGACGCAGCAATGCGCTACGAAGCTGAAAATGTGCCCCTGATCGTAATCGCCGGAAAGGGGTTTGGTACGGGCAGCTCGCGCGACTGGGCTGCCAAAGGACAGAAGCTCCTCGGAGTTAGGGCAGTAGTTGCAGAAGGCTTTGAGCGGATTCACAGGAGCAACCTAGTGGGCATGGGTGTTCTGCCCCTGCAGTTCCCTGAAGGCACAGGGGCGAACAAGCTCGGACTGGACGGGTCTGAAACGTTTGATCTCATGGGCTTGAACGAAGGGTTGAAGCCCGGAGGAAACGTAAAGCTCGTAATAACAAGGACGAATGGAGACAGGACTTACACCGTACTCAAAGTGAGGATCGACTCTGCAATCGAGCTCGAATATTACACGAGCGGAAGTATACTCGACTACGTCGTACAAAAAGCTGAATTGAAGCACCATCTTCCTCCAGCGTTGCACCCTGCTTAGAACCCCCAAAGTCAATAGAAATCTGCACCCGAATCTTGCCGCAAAGAGTGCGATGACTGGCATGGCCAAATCGTTACCTATGTGATTCGCTTTACCATACAGAATTTGAGCGAGAGCCTTAAGCTCTAGCAAAAACGTTATCACACTAGGCCAAAGAGCGTAGTCTGCCTTGCGTTTTAGCGTGGTCTTCGCGATTGCGGCAATAATTGTTTGCTTTGCTGTAAACAGCGTGATAACACGGTACCTCGTACTCAACGACTTGAGCTCGCCCTTTGCGCTAACGGTGATAAGATTCGGGAGTGGCTTTCTCGTTCTTTCCGCTCTAAATGCTACAATGCCAAAAACCCTAGTTCGATCTGGACTCAAAAAATCCTACATCATAAGTGCAGCCTTTCTCGGATCGTACGCTTTCCTAATCTCTTACGGGTACCTGTTTATTTCAGCAGCGGCCGGTACACTGACGTTCTACAGCATAACCTTGATCACGATGTCAACTTTCTCCTTTCTCGAAGACAGAGAGAAAATTATTCCTCATCGGATTTTGGGTCAAATGCTTGCTTTCTTCGGTGTTGTACTGATAACGTTCAGCGGCATAAAAGCAGTGACCCCACTGGGCGTTATTCTTCTAGCAGCTACTGGCTTCTCGTGGGGTCTATACTCTGTGTACGGCCGGAGATTTTCCATTCCATTCTCTTACACGTACTACAGCTTTCTGATATTCGTAGCCGTGGCCGTTGTACTTACGGTGGTTGTGTTGCTCACAGGCATCACTACGTTTTACATAATGATCTCGATTAATGGGCTCGGATTGGCTCTGTATATGGGAATGATAAGCACCGCCCTAAGTTATATCCTTTGGAGCAGAGTTTTGAAATTGATAAAGGGCTACCAGGGAGGTGTTGTTCAAATGCTGATACCTGTTCTGGCAGCTATTTTGGGAATCACACTTTTGAAAGAGCAGGTCACCGACCTGTTGATAATTGGCGGCACAATGATCCTAACTGGAATCTATCTCAACGCGGTTTGAGTGGTAATGGTCTTTCCCTCGAGACTGGAAATATCTCTTTCCGTTATTCTAGACTTAAATAGCGAATTGACATTTTCCCAGAATGTATTTGACTGCCGCATCTGGGGAGACGAGTCCACCAAGCCTCTTGGATAATCTAGAGTCGCAGGTGAGAAAACTTGGCGACTCCTGTAACTGGGTTTCCGCGGCAGAGCTGTGCAGTACCTTTGTTGAAACCGCAGATGCAGAACAGAAGTGTGAAGCTCTTGAGCTCCTTGGCGACTGTCTCTATTATTCCTCGTTTCAGCAAGAAAACAGGCTTGAATTTGTCACACAAATTCTCAGAGCGCAGGAAGTTTTTCAATCGGCCAGCCTGATTGGCGCAGGAGCAAACAATTCAATCTTAAGAAAGAGATGCGCTGCCAGAGCTGGCTTTTGTGCCTGCCTTGCAAGCGATGACAGCGAATCTAGGAGAAGAATTGTAGTAGAGGAATGCATAGCTCCTCTGCGCGATGTCTGCTCTGAACCCTTAGAGGGCAATACAAAAGATCAAAAGCTTACCCGAGTGCAGGCAGAGTTTCTCAGATATCTCTTAGTGGCTTGCCATACGACATTGGATCCAAAGCAGCTGGCTAAACTCGTTAAGGAAACTAAAATCGCTGGCAAAGCGTTTCTGGCGCGAGCAGATCCAAGTAATACGGAAAATTTCATCCAGCTTACGAACGCGTACGTCTTATTTTTGGAGTGGGCGTCAGGATATTTTCTCGGATCTGCCGAGCTGGGAGGGATCTCGGACGCGTTGATTCCGAAATCGGTCCAATTGGTTGAAATGTCACAGCGTCTTGAAAATAAGCAGTTAGCGTCTATGGCGCTGGAGACAGCAACGTCAATCGCGACCGAGTTCAGTGCTGATTTCGAGTTGGGAGCATCTCTACTCCAGCGCGCCCTCGCACTAGCAGAAGGTACCCAGGACTGTTTGCTGATCGGTAGGCAGCTATCCGCCATGGCAAACGTGTTACTCTGGGCACAACAAGATGCGGACCTTCCAGAGAAGAGACGCGAGCTACTGAATCAAACAATTGAACATGCTTCCCGCGCGATCGACGTGCTGAAAAAACCCCTTGCAACGTTTTACCTCTCTTTTGCCTATTCACTATACATTTGCGCACTGACAGAGCTAGCAAAAAGCGAAGGAGAGATGTCCACTAAGATGAAACTCCTGAATAAAGCCATCGAAGCGGGCAAAGAAGGACTGTGCTATGCCAATGCTTCTTCACTAGAATTTGTTCGAACCAGATTCAGTGATGCATTAAGATCCAGGGCTGAAATGTCGGAGTATGATGACGAGCGCAAAGGATTGCTCTCCGAATCGCTAATTCTCATTAACGAACACATACTTTTGACGAAACAACTAACGGGAGAAGATTCTTGGAATCTCGGATTAGCTTTCAGGGACTCGGGGGAGGTCAAAGCGAAGCTCGCAGATTACGAACCGTCTGATCAGAAGTTTTCATTTTTCACGAAAAGCGTTTCCGCATACAAGACTGCACTTGAAATGCTGCTGAATAGCCCGAGAGCTGAGGGACAGGAGTCCTCCATCGCTTTGACGTTCGAGGATTTGGGCGACAGCTTGGTCAAGATCCATGAATTGACGCATGAAAGAGAGTATTGCCTTAACGCGGTAGAAGCTTACGAGAGAAGCGCAAACTATTATGAAAAAGCGAATGCCGAAGGCTCGACGGCTCACTTGTCGATTTATCTCCTTGCGAAAGTCGCAACCCTCTATGATAGAGCGGGAGAGTACGAGAATTCTTCGACTTTCTTTAGCAAAGCAGAGGTAAGCTGCAAATCTGCCGCAACTACTCAAGGCGAAAATCTGCAAAAGTCTTTCTTGGGACTTGCATTATTTAATAGTGCAAATTCGAAGATCGAACAAGCTAGGTTGTTTCACAGGGATGAAAAATATTCCCTAGCAATTGAAAAATTGAAAGAGGCTTCACTTGAGTTTGAGAAGACTGAAGGGTACCGGTACTTAGCCAAGCACTATCTCGCTTGCTCGCTCGCGGAGGAAGGAGAGGACCAAAGCAGGAAGGAAAAAAACCGCGAAGCCTCCGAAGCTTTTGAAAACGCAAGCAAGCTGTTTTCCGAGTCGCAAAAGGATATTCTCCGCATGATTGAAAGCATGCCCTCGGAGATAACCGAGAAAGTAAAAAATTGGGCAGAATTTTCCGACCAGAGATCAGACTACTGCGAGGGACGCAAAATTTTAGCTCTTGCAAAATCGCTTGACAGCGAAGGGGAAGCGGAAGAGAGCAAGTACAAATACCAAGCAGCAGCAAAGGTCTTCAGAGAACTCGAGGCAAAGAGCAGTCAGGAGGATCGCGATGAATTAGAGGCGATGGCTCTCTCGTGCGATGCCTGGGCCGCGATGAAGGAAGCGGAGGACAGATCTTCCCCAGAGCTCTACGCCAAGGCTTCTGATCTCTTTATGATAGCTAAGGAAAGGAAAGGGAGGAGAAGTTTTGTGCTCTCTTGTCTTGCGAGTTCGGCAATCTGCCGGGCATTTGAGGCAGGAACGAGATTCAAGCAAACAGGCCAAGTCCAGCTCTACTCGGAGATCAAGAAAGAACTCGGATCGGCGGCGCAATTCTACGAAGACGCTGGATTTGAAATAGCGGCCGGATGGACGAGCGGGACAGAAGCGCTCTTCGACGCGTTGGCGTACTTATCTTCTGCAGAGTCAGAGATGGATCCGGCCAAGAAGACACAGATGTATCACCTTGCGGAAAAGCACCTCGAACTATCGGCGCGAAGATACGGAGAGATCGGCTACGACAAGAAGAGGCAAGAAGTCTTGAAACAGCTGAAGAAGGTGAGGGAAAACAAAGAGATGCTGCTCACTCCGATGGACGCCCTCTCACAAAATCCCACTTCATACTCCACTCCTGCCAATTTTACTGCGGATCAATTGCATGGATTCGAAAGCTTTGAAGGGGCAAACCTGACCGCCAATCTTGATGTTTCGTCAAAGACACCAAACGTCGGATCTTTGCTCAGGGTTGACATAGACATTGCAAACGTCGGCAAGTCGCCCGTGCTATTGATGAAAGTTGACAACCTCGCCCCTGAAATTGGATTCGAACCCGAAACCGAAAGGGAAGCACACCACTTCCTTCAGAGCAAAGACTGCATTTCAATCGATATGAGGGGAAGACGACTCGATTACCTGAAAACCCACGAAATGAGCGTTCACTTGAAAGTAAAGTCAAAAGGTACATTTCAGCTGAAACCTAGAATCTTGTTTGTCGACAATTCCGGAAAATACCACACGTACGACCTTGAGCCTCAGAGCGTGGAAGTGAAAGAACTAGGTTTCATGGGATGGGCTAAAGGGAAGCCGTGAGCAGTGATAAGTTAACTGCCCTCTTTGACTTCGTAAATATCGTCTGCGATCAAACCGTGCGCCTCTTTGTGTACTCTAGCACATGCTTCAGCGTTTGGGGCGTCAGCCAAACAGTGAATGTTGCCCGTCTTTTCGTCTACCCAGTATTTGATGTAGTTCACGCCGTACTTTCCCTGGACTTGAAGATCTTTCCTGTGCGCCTCTGCGACTTTTTCGAAGGTGATCCCTTTCACGTGCCTGTGCGTGTCCAGGTATAATGGCATTCTTTGATCGTATTCTGGAGAATTCCGAGTTTACTATAAATACCTTTGCAGGTAAAGAGTCGAAGCTTTTTCCATGTTGACTTGCATTGTCAGAAAAGAATGCTCTAAATATCGGCAAACTTTCTTAACATTATCGAAACTGCGTCGGAGAAATTCCGAAACTTGAAAAACAAAGAATAAGCTCGGAGGTCGTGACAAGCGCGAAGAACGATGAAGAAAAGAAGTCGCTAGGATCGGCTACTGGGTGCTGAAGAAAGTCAGATTCCCCGTAGCAAAAAGAATCGAACACGCAGTTTAGTTATCCGGTTGGCTTCGACTTCATTTCAGAAGCGATTCAATCGCGGCGACGAGGGTCTCGTAATCAAAGCTGTCATCGTGTCTGTGGCCGTTTATGAAGAAAGT
>JASHSF010000074.1 GCA_030036955.1 Nitrososphaerales archaeon | reverse complement strand
ATTCCAATCTAGCCAAGTACTACGACCGATTGGAGAGTCAGTATAGGGACTACGCTGCAGAATCAAAATGGCTCGCTTCGCTTGTGAAGGCAGAAAAAGCGTCGAATGTAATCGATATTTCCTGCAGCACCGGACGTCAGGTTTCGGGCCTCGAGGGAGAATTGATGGATCCGACTTTGCAAATTGTCGCAATAGATTCCAGCTCCCAGATGATAGGAATTGCAAAGACTGCTCTAAGAAGAACAGGATGCCATGTTCTGCAGGCGGACTTTTTGAACTATCCGTTCAATCGGGAGAGCTTTGACGTTGTTATCTGCATGTCTTGGAGTCTTGCAGGACTAGAGGATTCAGAAGTTCAGGAGCTGCTTCTCTCCGTTCATGAAATTCTGATACCGGGCGGGCTGTTTGTTTTCGACGTCGAGAATGCCGAGGGAGTCAAGGAGCACTTGCTCGACAAACCGTTCATTGATGCTTCTTTCGTAGACGAAGAAGAAAACTGCACTGTAATTCGGGTGAACTATAGCAGAAAAATCGAGCCGGACAAGGTAGATTGGACGGCCTACTATCTCTTCGACTGGGGTTCGCTCTCGAAGCTAATCACCGACAGAATGTCTCTGCGATTCTACAAAAAGTCGCACCTCGAAGCAACACTCTCAGAGTGTGGGTTCAAAGTGGAGAGCGTGTTCTCTTCGCCAGCGGGTGAATTCAAAGAAAATTCGCCGAGCCTTTACTTCGCGGCGCGGCGAACGTAATCGAAAATTACCTTTTTGAAGATCTCGTTTCGTTGTTTACCTGCCGGATTGCGTCCTCTATGACTTCGAGCGCTTCATCTACGAGTTCCCGAGTAATGGTAAGAGGTGGAACGATTCGCAGAGTTGAGCGACCGCAGCTTATGAGGAGAACTCCCTTCTTCCAGGCAATGTCTTCGATTCTCTCCACTTCCTTTGAACCGAATTCCTTGGTTTTTTTGTCTTTCACGATTTCAATTCCGATCATCAACCCCTTACCACGGACGTCGCCAACAATTTCGTACTTTTCCCTCCACTCATTGAAAATCCCCATCATGTACTCGCCTTGATCTCGCGCGTTTTCCAAGAGTCGATTCTCCTCGATGTATGACAGCACGGCGAGAGCAGCAGCTGCAGCCACAGGATTTCCGCCGAAAGTGCTCGCATGCGAACCAGGTCCCCAGGTCATCAGACTAGCCCTAGAAATTAGAGCGCCCAGGGGAAGTCCTCCTGCGAGAGCTTTTGCAACTGTGATGACATCCGGAACAACTCCGAAGTGCTCGATTGCAAACCATTTCCCCGTCCTTCCCATGCCGCTCTGGATCTCGTCGTCCACGAAGAGTATACCGTACTCTCCGAAGCGCTTGAAGAGTTCCTTGAAGTAATCTTCGGGCGGAACCACGTAGCCTCCCTCGCCTTGGATGGGTTCGATGAAAAAAGCGGCGACTTCTTCCGGAGGGACGTATTTGTCAAATACTTGATCCTGAATGTAATCTATGCAGGCGAAGCCGCACTCTGGATACTGCTGTTTCAGCGGGCACCTGTAGCAGTAAGGAAAGGGCACGTGCTCCACGCCTGATAGCAACGGAGAAAAGCCCTCAACCTGGGTTGGCTTGCTCGCCGTAAGCGAAACTGTGCCCATAGTCCTGCCGTGAAAGCATCCCGTGTACGCCAGCATTCTCGGCCTCTTCGTGTTGTAACGCGCAAGCTTTATCGCAGCTTCATTCGCTTCTGCCCCAGAGTTTCCGTAGAAAACTTGCTTCTTTTCCCTTGAGGTACCAGGAAAAATGGACACCAGTCGGTCCGCGAGCTCTTCAATGTTCCGATAGTAAAAATCCGTGTAAGAGTAATGGGTGAATTTTTGGAGCTGCTCTGTAGCCGCCTTTACGACTTTGTCGTTAGTGGCGCCGACGTTCAAAACGGCAATCCCTGAATTGAAATCGATGTACTGGTTCCCGTCGACGTCCCTGACGAGACAGTCGTGAGCGCTCTCTATTGCGAGAGGATAGAAGCGGGCGATAGATGGTGAAAGCAGCTCTCTCGTTTTGGTAACAATCTTTCGAGCCTTCGGTCCCGGTGGAGTCTTAACTATCTTGATCGAAGCCAAAATTTCTTCACAATTCCTTTGTGTCCTCTCGCTTTCCAAAAATCGTTATTAACTGTTGTTTTGCACGCGAGCTTGATCCGAGACTTATTCGATCGGTAATTGTTTAATTGCCGAGGTACGCAAAGAGGACTCAAGGAAAGCTCTCTTGGCACAGTTAGCGGGTCACGCGCCAAAGCCCGAGTGGTTGAAGGTCAGACCTCCCTCCGGGGAAAATTACAAGAGGCTTCGTGTGTTGTCGAGGGAGCTTGGTCTCCACACCGTTTGCGAGGAGGCGCACTGTCCGAACATTGGAGAATGCTGGGGTGGCGGAACTGCAACTTTCATGCTGCTCGGCGACGTCTGCACCCGAGGGTGCCGATTTTGCGCGGTCAAAAGCGGAAATCCCAAACTCGTAGTTGACGAGTTCGAACCTCTCAAAATAGCTCTCGCTCTAAAAGAAATGAATTTGTCTTACGTTGTGTTGACATCTGTCGACCGGGACGATCTTCTCGACGGCGGAGCCGCGCATTTTGCAAGGACAATTGCTGAAACAAGGAAAAAGTGTCCCGAGATGCTGATTGAAGTTCTGACGCCGGACTTTGCCGGGGATCTCGATGCAGTGCGCTCTGTGGTCGAAGCTCGTCCTGACGTCTTCGCCCACAACATCGAAACTGTAGAGAGACTGCAAACGAAAGCTAGGGACAGGAGAGCAAATTACGCCCAGTCTCTGAAAGTCTTAGAATACGTCAAAGAAATTGACTCTTCTATTTACACAAAATCGTCGATCATGCTTGGGTTGGGGGAAAGAGACGACGAAGTGATGAAATCCATGAGCGATCTCCGCTCGGTGAACGTGGACTTTCTGGCGATAGGCCAGTATTTGCGACCTTCCGAGTGGCACCTCGCAGTCGAAGAGTACGTTCACCCTTCAAAATTTGAAGATTTTCGCCGAGTCGGCGAGTCGATGGGCTTCAAGTACTTGGCAGCAGGACCCCTCGTCAGAACTTCTTACCGCGCCGGGGAATTCTTCATTGAAAACATGGTTCGCGAGAAAAAGGCGTTACGCCCTAATAATTAGCAATGGCATTTCGATCGAATTTCAAATTCTAGAGCTCAATTGATTTGTCTAGTCCAAAGGATAGCGTCGAAGTAATACCGGATCTCTACCAGATTCGCATACCGATACCAATCCGATCCCTCGATTACGTATTCTCATACCTGGCGGTTGACGGCAATGACAATCTTCTGATCGATTCGGGATGGCCGAGCGATCAATCTCGGAAAGCTCTTGAGTCTTCTCTTACGAACATCGGCGTCTCCTTTTCCCAAGTCAAAAGATTAGTTATTTCCCATCTTCACCCCGACCACTTTGGGCTGGCGAGACTCATTCAAGAGCAGTCTCCCGATAGCAAGGTTTTCATGCATAGAGCAGATGCAGCTGGAATACTGAAGAGCCAGGCGGATTTCGATCGTTTCATCGACGAACTGCACTCTTGGCTCGGTACCCATGGAACGCCTGATTATCTGCTCGAGGAAATGCTCAAGGCTTCAAAGGAGACTCTGAGATTTTTCGAGCTCCCGAAGCCAAACGTTCTCGTAAATGGAGGCGAATTAATCGAGTTCGGAAAGTGGAGCTTCGAAGTTCTTGCCACTCCCGGGCATACGGTTGGCATGATTTGCCTGTACGACAAGAGATCTGAAATCCTGTTTTCTGGAGATCACATTCTGCCGACTATAACACCGAACGTATCTCTCGGCCCAAGATACATGGGTAATCCTTTAGGCGATTATCTAGATTCTCTGAAAGGGCTGAAGGGACTCCAAGCCAAGCTTATTCTCCCGAGCCACGAAATAATTTTCTTCAATCTCAGGAAAAGAATTCAAGAAATTGAGTACCATCATGAAGAAAGGCTGGCTGAAACGCTCAGGATAATGGCAAAGTCTCATTCCCAGTCTGCCTTTGAAATTGCGACTAATCTGCACTGGAATTCTGGCAAGTGGGAAGCTCTTTCTCCCTGGGATAAGAGGGCGGCACTCATGGAGACACTGGCGCACTTGGAATATCTGAAAGAATCAGAGCAAATCCAAGAAATTCGAGATGCTGGATCTAAGAAGATCGGCTTTGCTCTAATTAAGAAAAGGGAGAAGTAAGACAAACGCAAATGTGCTACGACTTGATGAAAGAGCCGCCAGACGAAATTAGCTCCGTTACATCTGACGGTTGCATGCTGATGGGTTGCAGAATAGGGAGATTCAATCCTGATTTTCTGTAATCTTCGATTCTCGCCCTTACCTGCTCCCTGGTCCCGCAGAGCGTAAAGGCGGCTAGCATCTCATCGGTTATCTGAGCTGAGGATTCGACGAGTCTTCCCTTGAAATAGTTCTCAGCTATCGGTTTTTTCTTTTCGGGGTTGATGCCGGATTCTTCATAGAGGTAGTCTTCTTGAACTGAGAGCATGTAATTCACGAAGGGGTCTTTTCTCGCGACGCCGCGCGCCTCCTGCTCGCTGCTTCTAACAAGCGTGAGAAGGTAAGCGCAAACTTCAATGTCCGATCCGACGCTTCTTCCGTTCTTCTTCGCGGCTTTGTCGATCCCCGAAACAATCCTCCCAAGGGATTGCGGCGATTCGCCGCCCTTTGCAACGTAACCATCTCCTGTTTTGCCCGCGAG
>JASHSF010000073.1 GCA_030036955.1 Nitrososphaerales archaeon | reverse complement strand
CTACTTGAAGTATTTTATCTAGAGCTTTGAGTTGAGGATCCGTTGGCTCGGAGCTGTTTCGCGGTTTGGCATCTGCTTTGATAGAAACTCTACGGCTGGATACACTATATTCATGATGTCATCGATTGACGCCACTGTATGCCCTAGATCTGGCTTTACGTGCATTTCGAAGGAAACCCCTTTCGGCAGTTTCAGCGCGTATTTCAGCACGGGACTGAGTGGCGTGCGAGTGTCATTTTGAGAATGAATGATGCAGAGCGGGACTTTGACTCTATCCGCGTAAGTTATTGGGGATCTTTCTTTCAAAAAGCCGCTCTGAATTTTGGAGTCAAAGTACATTTCCATGATTTTCTTGAACGCTGCATCTGCAAGGACGTACTGCTCCTCCCAGTCGGCAATGGAAGCCCCTGCTACTCCACATGCCCAGATTTCCGGATACATTCCTAGAGCCAAGAGAGTAGAGTAACCACCGTAGCTGTAGCCGCAAATAGCAATCCGATCTGATAGTCCGTTCTCTTTTGCCCACCTGGCCACTTCGACCATATCCTTCATGTCACCACCGCCAAGGTCGCCAATGTTCAAGAGTTTGTATTCCTCGCCGTATCCCGTGGATCCTCTGTAGTTAGGTGCAACAACGTGATATCCGGCGACCACAAACGGAGCAATCAGGACAGACCAAAGGTTGGCTATTTCCGAGGTCGGTCCGCCGTGGATGTAAAGAACGGCTGGACCTGGTCTTCCAGCGGTTTTGGATTCCACGACGAAGCAAGGGACTTCGAGCCCGTCGAATGATTTGACTTTCTCGAAGCGCACTGCGCCCAATTTTTCCTCGATCTCATTTGGGATTTTATTCTCTATGAGAATTTTCGTCGTTCCGCCTGCAATCTCTGTTGCGAGTATCCTTGAGGGGCGTACAAAGGTGGAGTGATCGTAAAAAATCGTATTCCCCACAACCGTAGCGCCCACCGTACTTCCGATGGGCGTCGGAATGAGCTTCCCGTCGACAAAGGTTTTCGTTTCTCCGTCCTTCCTTCCGATGACCCAGATCGAACCCCTGTCAGAGTCAATCCAATCAAATGAAGTGTTGGAAGCGGGGGCAAACGAATCATAGTCTGAAGAAGTGAAATCAGCCCGAACTGTGCTTCCACTTGCAGCGTCGTGTATGTGCAGACGATTGCTCTTTCCGTCTTCATAGTTGCTTTCAAAGAGCACTTTCGATCCGTTCAGCTTGGGCATTTTGTTGAGAGAGCCTTCTTTGGGGGTGAAAACTTTCAAATTGCTCGATGCAATCTCGAAAAGGAACAGTTCCTCGGATCTTGGATTTCTTCTTAGAAATCCCGATCCTACTACGTACTTTTCATTGGCATCGTATACTCCCGCGAGCCCGTCAAGGGTCGCAACTTTTTCAATCGAATCTTCTCTTGCCAAGTAAATGGAGAGATTATCCTGAGTCGCGCCCGTGAAAGCGACCAGTTTATCTCCGGATGTGGCGAGACCCATGACGCGCATGGGTTGCATCTCGGTAAGCAGGATTTCTTCCTTGCTATCGAAGGTGTCTGCTTCAACCCAGAAGATCTGGGAAAGTTCTGCGCCCTTTGCGACGTCTCTGGCGAAGAACACCTTGGAAACATTTTCTCTTGGCTTGGCGATGTTTCCCGCGAAAGGGGGGAGGGGTTTCGTCGTGAGCCTCTGTTTAGAACCTGTCCTCGGTTCGATGCACCAGAGTGAGTAAGCACCCAGTTCATTTGAAAAGTAAACGAGACGGCCTCCCGACAGAGAGCCCAAAACATAGTAGTTCGGGATCTGCACGAGTTTCTCAAAGATCTTTAATCTTTCTGAAATCAAACTTCTTCGAACCGCCGTCGGTCTAGTCACATGACGGTCAAATGCTTATCCAATATGGCTTAAAGTAAGAAATCAGATTTCGCAAATGAAGGCAACTTTTTCCTACACTGGAATTAGGGTGAAAAATCTCGAAGAGTCTATCAAGTTCTACACGTCGGTTCTGGGGATGAAGGAACAAGGCAGGGGAAGCGTCGCCGCGACGGGAGGAGAGAATGTCTCGCTCGTTTCCGAAGCCGGAGGGCAGCAGCTTGAACTGAATTACTACCCAAAGGGTACCAAATATGGAACTGATTACAATGTCGGCGAAAATCTTGATCACCTAGCGTTCAAGATAGATGATCTTGACAGGGCTCTTGAGCAAGCCGCAAAACTTGGGCACCCAAAGTCACTTGAGATGAAATCCGGCGAAAGCAGATGGGCGTACATTAAAGATCCGAATGGTATCTACATAGAGCTTTTCTCGTGAGGAGCAGAAAGACTTTGGCATCCAGTAGTTCGAATTCGTGGGTACTCGAAGGGCTCGAGGCTCAGGGGCCGGTTGAAGAGCTGAAGGAGAAGCTAATGCTCTTCGGTCAGTTAGTTGGCGATTGGGACATTCTAGAGGATCGCTACCTTAGACCTGACGGAGGCTGGACTACTGGAACAGGGGAGCTACACTGGAGATGGATTCTCGGCGGAAGGGCGGTGCAAGATGTCTGGATGGCCATTGATGAAAATGGCAAAGCCATACCAGAAGGCACGACCGTTAGATTTTACAATCGGGAGATAGACGCTTGGAACAGTGTATGGCTGTCCCCAGCTCAAGGTGCAGTCAAAATTTTCATCGGCCGCAAGAGCGGCGACGAAATCGTCCTTGAGGGAAAGACAGTGGATGGTTTCCCGGTAAAATGGATCTTTTCAGAGATTACTCCTAACTCTTTTAGGTGGCATTCTGAAGAATGTCGTGACGGAAAAACTTGGTTTCTTAGGGAAGAAATGAGGATTAGGAGGAAACCCTGACTCTAAAGTTCCACATTATTCAACTATTGCGAAAGACTTCATCCACGAAAACTAATTATCCATCGGCCCATGCCTCGGGCTACAATAACGAGCCGATTGCTCGAAGCAAGACGGTCGTTCAACGCCACGTGCGAGGCATTACTATCGCCATAGGGAAACTCTATATGCGAGTTTGCGATATTGCTTTTCTTACGAATACTTTTGCAGTAGATGCAATGTAAGTCAAGGCTAAGGGTCGGGTGTTCCAAGAGAAATGGGAATCATGCGTGTGCGATTGAATCTCGGCGACACGGTTTACGTGAGCGACGAGGAAGATCATGGTATTATCGAGCAGTTCGTCCCTTACGGTCGCGTTATCGTCCGCCTGGTAAAGAAGGGCAAAGTTCTGAAGTTAAACCGCGGGGACGTTAAAAAGTCAAGGCAGTAGAATGGTCGAGCTACTGTTAAATTATGGAAAAACCTTTTTTCCTCCCCGAATCATAGTCTAGAATTATCATGGGAAGAAGAATCTCAACCTCCCCTATCAGATTCGATATTACGGGCCTCGATCCCCGAATCTTTGAGCTTTGCCGCCAGAATAAGTTGGAAATAATCGAGGGGCGGAGCAAGGGAAGGATCGTTTCCTCTTCGTCTTCTACGGATCCTCAGGAGAATTTCGAAGATATGCGACGGGATCCGGAACTCGCTTCGCTTTCAAAAAATCAATTCGACGTTTACAATCAAGTTGTATCAATTGCAATTGATTTCGAAAGGGCGTACGGCAGAACCGTGTACATTCGTGTCTTTCGTCGTTC
>JASHSF010000072.1 GCA_030036955.1 Nitrososphaerales archaeon | reverse complement strand
TGGGAAAAGGGTGGATTGAAATTTGTCCATTCCAAATCTGAGATCACCGTTTGCTACCCTGCCGACATCCCACCGTTGCACTCCATGGGCTGGTGATTCGAAAGTGATCACAGCACTTTGCAGAACATGCTTTGAAATCTCTTCAATAAATTTTCTAAAGCCCTTAGCATCCGCAGGCGTAGCTAGGTTCCTTCGCGCGCTCCGATTATTGTTTTTCAACTTAGAACTCACACTGGCATCTTCTCTTCCGTCCCAGCAGTGGACTAGCCTTTGTGTAAAAAACTATTTCATACGCTTCTGATCGGACAGAAAATTTCTACAGGCAATGAGGGCGTGTTGAATGGCATCCTCTTCCCTGGCTTGATTGAATTTTGCTACTCTGTCACCGGATATCTTCATTTCGAGAGTAGGAGGGATGTGGATGAATCCCGAGAGTGAACCTGGCTTTATCTTTTGAGTATAGTAAATCCCCGAGTACATTACGGTATCGCAGCAATGCGTGCCAGCGGAATAAGACAATTGCGCCGGAAACTTTGCATCGACCAGTTCTTTCAGTATCATTTCCGTCGGTAAGGTAGCTTTCAATGCTAGCGGTGCCTTCGGGATTACCTCATCTCCTGTCGGCGCATGTCCGTTATTGTCGGGTACAATCTTGTCTCCGAATTCGGAATTCTGAACATTTAGGGCAACTTTTTCAATTTTGAATTTTGAAATGTAGTCCCATCCCGTTGAGATTAAAATATCTGGCTTTACTTCCTTGACGAGTTCGCGTACAACACGCGGCAGAGTCGTAAAGTCTTCGGGTAGCTCCCTGCCAGCTACGACTAGATCACCTAATGTCATTCCGTCCAGACTTCTGGCAATTAGGCCGGAAGGATTGACGTGTCCGCCGAATCCTTCAAAGCCGGTTACGAGCGCTCGCATCTCTTCCGAATATACTTTGTTAAACAAAAATAAGTGCATTTTCTGTTGATTTGATTTTTCGCGTGTTTCCGGCGCTTCTTCAACCCTCGAAATTCGCATCGAACTAAGATGCACTTAGCAAATCGCCCCGGATCGCACTCCCATTATGACAATCGAGATACCGCTCAGCTGAAATATCAGCTCAAACGATAGGGAATTCGTCTCGATTAACGCTAGCCTTCGACAGATCAATAATGTCAAGATCCCCAGAAAAAGACGTAGTGCTCGAAGCACAAAAGATCGTCCAGGAGGCCGATTCGCGGAAGGTAACTCTCCGCCTGCTCGGAGGAATAGCCTTCCGCTTGAGAAATCCAAGCTCTCTACAGGCCAATCTCAAAAGAAGCTATGTCGACATTGATTTTGTGGGCTTGAGAAAGCAATCAAAGCAAATCAAGAGTCTATTCACGGATCTCGGGTATACGCCAAGAGAGATCTTCAACGCTATGAACGGTCATGATCGCCTTATTTTCAACGACATACCAAACGAGAGGCGCGTCGACATTTTTCTCAACGTGTTCGAGATGTGTCATAAATTTGATTTTTCCAATCGCCTCGAAGTCGACAAAATAACTCTTCCCCTAGCTGACCTTTTGCTTACGAAACTGCAAGTGTACGAGATCACTGAGAGAGAGTATCGAGACGTCACGGCTCTGCTTAACGATCACAAGATCGGAGACAAGGATGACTCCGATATGATCAACCTGAGCTACATAGCGAGACTGTGTTCTGAAGACTGGGGTCTCTACAAGACCGTAACGCTGAATCTAGAGCGCATTGAGAGTGCACTGCCTGGGTTCTCACTCGGCGAAGAAGTGACAAAAAACGTCCAGTCAAAGATCAAAGATCTTCGAGCAGGACTCGAAAAGGCGCCTAAATCATTTCGCTGGAAGATGAGAGCGAGGGTGGGAGAAAGCGTGCGCTGGTACGAGTTGCCAGAAGCGGATCGCGAGGTGGTAGATTCCCGTCGGCCTCAAGCGCCAGCCAACTAGCTTGAGATAATTTTCCAAAATCCAATATTATCGAAGTTTAATCTCAATTCAAAAGAAACAGTGGGACGCGTCGAGAAGGCCGGTTTTGGAGCTTTACGACGCGATCTTAGGCCAATTTTATTGCTGGCCTGGTTGGCCGAACCAATCTCAAGCGATCTTTTGGGCCGTATCAGCTTCTTTTATTTCTGGCCCATCAGGCCAATTGCAGGAAAATTATGGAGGATATAGAGAGTACTTTTTCAGGCCGGTTTTATAACAATAAATTTTGACTATTTTTGTGCTTGTACTCCGTGAGCAAGACTAAACCGGGCCATCCGATTTCTGGAAGGAGCAAATCCGCATCGTCAAAGATTGTTGACAGAAAGCTACGGATAAATTGGCTCTGGCCGCGCTTATCTTTTGATATATATGAGCCTAGAAAATGACAGCTACGCCAACACAACTTCCGAACAAACCTCCGCTCAATCGTCTTCACTTATACCCCAACAGGTAATGTCGGTTGAGTTCGACGTAACCGTCAAGGATTGGTGGATCGAGGGTGGAAGACTCGTGATACCAAAAGACTCCAGGCAGTACTTCCCAAAGCCCGGGGAACCAATCGTACTAATCGACTATGAGGGAAGAATGTACAGGTCAAAGATGCATAACTTGTGGCAGGGTGTTGACGTCGGTCGAATCGACGGAATAAAGCCATTCTATCGTAACCATCCAATAATCACGCCTGGAACGAAGCTTCACGTGAAACTCACGGGCAAGAACACGGCAGTTGTATTGATGGGCGAAAGACCATCTAGACAAGTCGTAGTTGACCAGTGAGCACAGAGTCGGGAATAGTTCCCGCTCTAACTTTTATTTTTGAATTTCTTTGGCGCTCTTTTTCTCGTAGCGCTCTGGCATCCGGTACCTTAGATATTTGTCGTCCGGTGAAAATTTCGGCGGGTGGGGCGTGACGGTTTCAAGTGAACCGCACACTGGACATTTAGATTCTAAAGTGTAAGCGCCGCAGTTCTTGCACTTATGCAACAGCTTGTTCAATCTGCTTTCTCGAGCTCTCTCGAGCGAAAGTAAATTTCCCGTGACTCTTTTCTACCGCTGACTGGATCTTCTCCGTCGCGTTTTGAAGCGCCCTCTCGGCGACTTTGTAATTTTCCGCTTTCACTGTGAGCCTGTACTTCGGGGTTCCAAGGTAAGTTGTCTTTACGTGAACGCCCGATGAAGAACGTCCTTCTTCGACCGACTTTAGTGCGCTGCGGATGACCTCTATCCCATCCGGGGTCTTGACCCTGATGTCCATCAGGCCCCGAACCTCGACTATTGGAATAGCAATTTTCTCCCCGGCAATCGTTTCAAGCGGTTCAACGTAGTTTTCCGGTAGTCCGTTGATCTTCTGAATCGCTTTTTTCCCTCGACGTGCAATGTCCTCGAAAGCATCGTACATACTGTCGTAGCTTTCGAGAACGAGATCCTCCAGCTTTTTCACGCCCGTATCATCGAGACTAAGGCGTGCCTTTAGCGCGTCCACGATGGACCTCGCTTTTTCGCTCTCTTTGACTTCGATCAGCTTCTCCTTTCGCTCCTCCCCGCTAACTTGGCGAAGGGAGAGATCAATTTCCTTTCGGTTCCTGTTGATTCTGATAACCTTGAGCACGATTTTCTGGCCCGGCTTTGCATACCGTTCAATGTCTCGAACCCAACCCGTCGCGATTTCGCTGATGTGCAGAAACGCGGGCATCCTCCCGTATTCGTCCAGAACTACGTAAACTCCATGTGGACTGATCTGCGTTACAGTTGCAAGCACGAGCTCGCCCTCATCAGGCATTGTCGTTTGTTGCAACGGTTGCGCTTTGAATGAATCTTTAATGCTCAACAGAAAACCTCCGTATTGATGAAGAATTAGGCGTAGTCTAGTCTCTTGACTTCTTCGGCGAGACTATCGGTGAGCTTCACTCGACCGCCAGACTTGTACGCAAGAATTTCGCCACATTGCTTGCACTTTACATCGGTCGTAGCGTTCGAATAGAAAACGTTCTCTGTGCCGCACTTGACGCACGTCCCCGATAGAAACGCGCTCTTGGGCTTCGGAGTGAAGACTCTTTCCTTTTTGACCATGATTACTGCTCGATCTCCAATTTTCTTAGCCGGATGCCGAGGCGCGATACGAACTTACCGCACACCTTGCACTTTAGCTTGATAATTTGTTTCTTTGTTGTCTTTGCTGTCCTGACTAGTTTCGGGAACTTTTGGCCTCCGTATCCGTGGATGTCTTCTTCGTGGCGCCTCGCTCCAATTGCAGTCGCGCGCTGCTTACCGGCTTTGTAAATCGAAGCTGTATGAAGCGTATGCTTGTTGCACTTGGGACAGTAAGTGTTCATTTCTTTAACGTATTTCAAACCTCATTTAACCTCCAATTACTCGAAAAATCTCTGTGGAAGTAAAGCTACGCTGATACAAAATATAAAGGCTTGTGGCAGAGTGCAGGAAAAACCACTACCCAACCGACTCTTGTCCTCAATCTTCTTTTGCCCCGTTATCTAGGTTGGATAAGCGACATTTGGTTAGGGTGATACAGCTTCTATCGTTGCTGATCTTCTGGCTCTATCCAGTTCTTCGCAATTATCCCAATCTTGGCAAGGTTCTTCGCGTTCTCAATTGGGAGGACCGCGACGTCTTCGGGCAAGAAAGGACCGTAGACACCCATGTCAGACCCAGTAATGGCAGAGTACGGTTGCAGAAATCGGGCATAGACGTACTTTTGCTTGACCGCGTTTGATGCGTGCTCTAACTCTGCGACGTGCCCATTGAAAATGCTCTCCGCGACTCGGTCGAATCTTTTCCTCGATACGATAAGAGGTTCGACAATGTAGCGCTCTTCGAGCGTCAAGTTAGCCGGGTCGATGTCGGGATCCCTTTTGAATTTGTCAATTCGCAGTTGCATAAGGCGCTTTGCCATCTCGTACAGAATTTTTCTTTCGGCATAACTAATCGCCGAGTTTGCATTTCTCTCGTTTTCGGAACTTTCGGATCTTATCGTCTTAATGTGGGAGGCTATTCGGTTGTACGTGTCCCCCGGAATTTTCACGAGCTCTTTTGATGCGTTTTCGTCCTCGAGCAAACGGTAGAACTTCTCAGCAGGTGTTTCAATCATATTTTCTTAACTCACGTTCCTTGCATTTCCGAAGGCTGTGTTGCCCCTGACTTTACAAACTTGCCAGCTCCCTTCAAAGCCAAGTAGATTCCCACGTAGAGAGGCAGCTCTACAGTTTGAGATCTAAATGGTCCATAGCTCTTGCCTCGGAGCTCGACCTTGGGGCACATTTCCACGAACATCATTTCCTTTCGATTTTCATTCCCCAGAGCGACGGCATCGCTGAGCGGATCAAAACCAGAGAGATCCTTGGTGCATTCGCGCTTTACAAGGCCCGTCTTATTGTTCAACGATTCAGGCATTCTGAAAATTCTATGTATATCAGTTGTGACAGCTGGATCTATGGTTACGCCAGAATCGATTATGGCTCTTGAGAGGAACTCGTCCACTTGCTTTTTGGAAAATGAGTTGATCAGCGCATCAAGCCGCTTTTCAAATGAGATGTCTACTTTACCGAATGTTTGATCGTCAGCCGGAAGATCCCTGATAAAGCGCGCAATCCTGCCCCTCCAGCCAGGATCCTGCGGCGAGAGATGAGCCGAGTTGATGAGCGGTGGCATGATTCCCCTGCCAGCAAGATAATCGGCAATCTCGCCCCTGCCAGTGCTACCGAGCGAATCAAAGCTGCTCTCCTCTGTTCGGATGTGGTACCCGGCGTTTCCAGAGAAGCAAACTTCGACAAAGGCCATTGGAATTCCAAGATCAAACTCTAGGAAATCAAGCAGCTTGAAAGTCTCCTTTTTTGCTGCTTCGAGGCACTTGTCACAAACCCAAGAAATTTCTAGAATCTTGTTTGCCTTGCAGCTGGGACAAATCTTCGGACGCAGGCCGAATTCTTTCTTTCCGCAGCTCTTGCACAGCCAGATGTCGTGAACGGCCTTACAGGGTTGTCTTAGGGCATCCGCGTCTATGTCAAAAATTAACTCCGCCCGGAGCCATCCCTTTGCCGACATTTCGGCCGTCGGGTCTGAATACAGAGAATTCGAACAGTAGACCCCAGCGGGAGCTTCCTTAACGAGAAGCGCTCTAAACGCGTGGACGTCGCTGAAACCGAGGTGGCGTATCATACTGGCGCCAAAAGGGAAATACCCGAACTCTCTCGAAGCGATGTCCCTAGGAGCTTTGATCCTTTCGCTGAAGGTAAAGTAGTATTCCTTGAAATACCGCTTGATTATCTGCGCTGAGTTTTCATCCAACCTCTTTTGCTTCGACCCTTATCCGTTGCACCGGCTGATTTCGAGCGCGTTTCTCCAGATTTTTCTTTCGTAGACAACTGCTGAGCGGTTTGTGGAGCGTACCGCGAAGGGTACTGTAGCGGGTTCGATATCTGATAACACTTTACCGGATCCATGAAGCAGAACTGATGAGTTTGAAGAGTTCTGCATGAAGGCACGCGGTAGCGGGTCTTCCCGCCCTTCAAACCCGCTAAATGTTCAACCTGATATCGGGTAACGTTTTGCTTAAAATCTGGCGCTTTCGGAAACATTGCTACGATATCGTCGACGCTCTTGCCAACGCTCAAGAGATACGTGGCCATCAGAAATCTGCCGTAGTGTGGAACGTTTTCCCCTGCTTCGAGCAGGTCCATAGCTTTTCTCGTGCAAGGGGGATAATTTTCTGGCGAAATGTGGATAATAGTGTAGGGACTTTGCGGCGGTGGGGGAGCGATACGAACGATCTCCTTGACCTTTTCCTGAAGATTGTCCGGAAGCTTCGGGGGCCTTACATCTTTTAGGCGTTCTAAGATCATGACGCGAATCTCCTCCCGGATCAATCTTATCAGGTCGTCCTGCGAAAGGTAAACCTTGCCTCCTCCGACCACTTTGTTGACGAGTTTCCATTCGGATTTGTGAAACTGGGTTGCCCTCTTCAAGTATTCTGAGATCGGAATCTTGAACTCTGGCAAAGTTCCTGATTCGTTGTGCTCTAATTCTAATCCCAAGGATGTCCTGAACAGTTCTTCAATAAGCTTCGGATTCTTTTCCTCTTTCATAAGACGCTCTGCCCTGATTGCCTCGGCGAGGGCGTATCTTGTCATAATATGATCGAGATTCGTGGATTTGACCAGCATGAGAGCAACAGGAAAAGACATGATTTCGAGCTCTCGGTCGTCGATTCGAGCCGTCACCTTGAGATTCTTGATCGCTTGGACAACTCTTTCTTCCGCCCTTGAGAGAACTTTCTCGTAGTCTTCCCCGGCGAGATCGGAAATGGATATTCCTTGCGCTCGAATAAATTCCCCGGCTTGGGGCAGGAAAGAGTACTTTGCCAGGTCGTCAGATCCAAACTTCAAGGGGTTTTATTGCTCAAAAAAGGGCACCCGTTGCACTTAACGATTGACGCTCAAATCAATAAGGATTAAATCTATTTCATGAAATCCACGCGGTCGTCCCGTCCGCATAGATTTCTTTTTTGAAAATGGCGGGTTCTTTCTTGTACCGTTCTACCGCTTCGCGAAGGGCACGAAACGATAAATCGCGCCTAGGGGAAGCTACGGCTACCATTACGACCGGTTCGCCTGGTTTGAAACTGCCGAGAGCATGAACGATAAGTGCACTGTTCAGGCCGTATTTTTTCTTAATTGAGGAACAAATATTCGCTAGAGCTCGATTGGCGTGAGCTTCGTAAGATTCCATAACAAGAAACTTAATTTTCTTTCTACCGTCAGCGCTTTCTCGCCTTGCTACGCCCAGAAACAATGTGGATGCGCCCGTGTTCTCTCCGAGCTCAGACAAAAAATCTGAATAGACGTTAGTAAAATTGAGCTTCGGCTTTGGATACACGCCGGTTGTGTTCTTGCTTGATCTATGTGAAGGTAAGGTGCTTCGACGCCTTGACATTTACACACCTCGCGCGACTATTACTGGCTACCAGCTATGAAGACAGCATGCGGGAGTTCCTTCAAAATTAATTCGGTTCCGAGCTTCACGGCGTCGGGGGAACCCGGGAGGCAGAATACAGGCTTTGAACCCACAATCCCTGCGATGGAGCGAGTCATTAGGGCAGGAGAACCAATCGAGTCAAAACTCAGCCTTCGAAAAATCTCTCCGAAGCCAGACAGTTCCTTCTCGAGCAAAGGAGAGATTGCCTCGATTGTTACGTCGCGAGGGGCCAAGCCGGTGCCGCCCATGAGGATTACTGCATCGGCACTTTCCTCGAAAAGGGCCCTCAATGTGTGGAGACGTATCATCTGCTTCTCGTCATCGACGACTTCAAGCATAGCGTCCTGCTTCGCTTTCTTGCATAGAGCAAGCGCTGCTTCTCCCGAGTCGTCTCGGAGTGATGGATCCCTGAAGCGTGAGGAGCTAACAGTAATTAGAGCAATTCGCAGTTTTCTGCGAGCATGGTGCTTGTGATCCTCTGCGGAGTGAGATTTTTCCTCCGCCCGTTCGCGGTCTTTCATGCGGGTCTAGTAATAGCCAGCCTTTGACTTTTTTAGAATATGCACGTCGCTAATCCCAGTCTTCGGGTATTGGCCCAGCTCATTCTTTTCGTACTTTTTGACTACATCCCAGATGTTTAGCAGGGCGATTGTAACGGCGTGGAGAGCCTCCATTTCGACGCCTGTCTTGCTGTAAGAAACAACAGTAGCTCGGGCTCTGACGCAGGTTGGAGATTTGAAGAATTCGACGGTGCTGCTTTCGATCGGAATTGGGTGACACATCATAAGAGCGGTCGGGGTTGACTTGACTGCCTGCAAACCTGCTACGGATGCAATTTGGAGAGCGTCGCCTTTCTCGATTTTCCCATTAGTAATACGACTGATTGTTGATCGCTGGAGCTGGATCGTTCCTTCTGCAACCGCTTCCCTGCGAACAGTAGGTTTTTCGGAAATGTCTACCATTTTTGGAGGCCGGAATGATGGAATTTGCGAGCTATGTTTCATTATGTCTTATAACCACTCCATTGCCGATTATATTCTTTCCATGTCTTGACCAAGAATAATATACTCTGGCGTTCATTTATCCATATACACACCAGATTGGCAACTGTGGAGATTCTTTATTTCGGGCCACTGTATGAAATAGTGGGCAAAAGGCGGGAGAAGGTCGACGCATCTCGGTCTTCGACGCTTGCTGATCTGCTCGAAGATATTCGCGAGACTCATGGCCAGAAATTTTCAAATTTCGTCTTCGATTCGAAGGGGAAAATTCGAAGCAGCATCCTGTTCGCAGTAGACGGAGAATCGATCTCCAAATCCGATCTCAACAAAATCGAATGTAGCAGCGTCAAAGAGTTTGTTATACTGCCTCCGATCAGTGGGGGATAGACTCGCGGCGCAAATTTAATCAACTTTTCAAATGTTGGATTTGAAGGAGATAGAATTTGGTAGGAGGCGCAGTCATGATTTATTCAGCGGAAGTCATTCCAGGAAAAGAAGAAGAATTCAACAGATGGTTCGACGACCACCACATTCCGCTCTTTTCAGGAAAGCTTCCTGGACTCAAGAGCGTGAGAAGATTTTATTCAAAAAGATCCGATCCGCAGTTCGTAACAATATACGAATTCGAGTCTTACGACGATCTGAAAAAAGCTCTTGCTAGCGACGAATCAAAATCAGCGGGCTCCGACGCCGATTCTCAAGTTGGAGTTTTGATAAAATCGTCAAAGTACGGTTTCTACAGTCAAGTTTATCCGAAGTAGGGTTCAACCGGCAATTACTGAGTATTTCACGAGGAATCAAAATTCATATTACCATTGAGTCGATTCTCGTTCTTGAGCATTCTCAATGCAGGCGCAAGACCGTGTAAACAAAACGATTACTGAAAGACTCAATGCAGCGATTGAATCACTTCGGTCGGGCAATTCTAATTTTGAGCACGCCTATGATACCTACATTCAGCAGTATGGAAAGGATGCGATTTCTGTAAATGAAACGCTGAGTCTAAGCGGAACGATTGACTCGGTTGTTTTGGCGTTTGGTCAGACGAGGTTCATTCGCTTCAACGATCAAACCAAGGAATTGACTGGGACTCTCGGATCCTTTAGCCTAGCAAGCGATGGGGTATACATCGTCGGGCGAAGGCAACCGCAGGATTCGAAGCTAATCGTCTGGAACCCACGAGACAATTCCGAAACCGAGCTCGAGGAGTACGATGCGCGTTCAAGCTACATACCTTCGAGAATTCACGGAGTCATCATTTCATCCAGCGAAGGAGTTTCATTTACAGATCTCTCAAGCTCGGCTGGCACAATAATTTTTGGCGAGCTGAAGGAAGGAGGGCCTTTTGTTACACTTTACGATCCTGGCTCCGAAAGTTTTCCGAGGTTCAAGATAAACAAAATTCAGACGTTTAGAAAAAGTTGAACGATTTTCTGTTCCTCTCGATGAGAGAACAATTAGCATTATAAAGAAAATGCAAAACGAATTACGGAGGCAAGTAGACTAGCTATGAAGCAGAGAAAGGCCTCCTGCCAATATTGTCAAAAATTTCGAAGATGAAATTTTAGATTCTCGACGCCGGAGACAACACGCGTTTCTTCATTAGTAAATAGCCAAGGACATTTAGGCGGTTTAAGCGGAACCTTCTAGTTCAATTTAAAACTCTACTGTCACCCACAAAAAGCGTCGCTTGCGCCTTTGATTTATATGTCAATTTCGCACCAATCCACACAAGGGCGGCCAAATTTTTACCTTCCTCGCACCTAGTGCGAGTTGCGCAAGTATTGTAGCTTCACTGGCTGAAAGCTACAATTCTTGTATGGCTCTAAATCCAAGATATAGGCAACGCATTTGAACGCCGGAAAAACCACCACACTTCGCCGTTTCAGGCCTCTTTTCTCATTGCGCCCGGGACAGTTTTCGGAGCGTTTCTTTGTTTCGCTTTTGCGATCGCAACCGCCGCAGAAATGAACCCCATGTGCGTGAAAGCTTGGGGAAAGTTTCCAAGCATAGCACCGGTTTTTGGATCAATTTCTTCGGAAAATAGCCCAAGGTGGTTCGAGCATTCCACAAGCGAGTCCATGAGATTCTCAGCTTCCTCGACGCGCCCGGAGCCAGCCAGGCAGTTCACGAGCCAGAAGCTGCAAATCAGGAAAGTTCCCTCGTCTCCGGGCAATCCGTCATCGGCCCGATATCGGTAGAGAAACTTTCCACCGCTCATCAGCTGTTTCATCGTGCGATCGATCGTGGAAGTCATCTTTGGATCGTCGGCTGCAATGAACCTTACCTGGGGCATCAGGAGGTTAGCCGCGTCGACTTTCTTCGAACCGTAGGATCTGACAAACGAATTGATCTCGGGATCCCAGCCTTCTTCCATAATCTGGACCTTTATCTTATCCCTGAGAAGAGACCATAGCTCAGCGTCTTCGACCTCCCCAATCTCCTTTGCAATTCGCACTGCACGATCAAGTGCTACCCAGCACCACATCTTCGAGTAAACAAAGTGGAGCTTCTCGCCCCTTACCTCCCAGATTCCGCAGTCGGGTTCTGTCCATTTCTCTACAACGGCCTTTACTACCAGCTTCACGATGAAATCATAGATTCGCTTGTTGGTTACTTGGCTGTGAATGTGCGAGAAATAGATAGCATCGAGCAATATGCCATAGACGTCTAACTGGAATTGCTCCCAGGCGCCGTTTCCGACCCGGACAGGAGCGGACTTGCGATACCCCTCTAAACGATCTAGCGGCGCTTCCGTCAGATCCCTCTCTCCCGTAACGCACAACATTACTTGAAGGTTTTCGGCCGTGAGGTAGAATACGCTGTTAATCCAGTGCAGGTACAGTTCCTCGGGTGCGTCAAGGCCGATCGAATGGAATGCCCAGAGGACGAAAGATGAATCTCTGATCCAAGAATACCTGTAATCCCAATTCCTCATGCCTCCGATCTCCTCGGGCAGCGACGTCGTCGGTGCTGCGATGATTGCCCCGGTGCGACCGAACGTCAGAAGGTGGAGAGTTATCGCGGAGCGCTCCACCATTTCCTTCCACTTTCCAGTGAACGTTGATTTCTTGGACCACCTAGTCCAGTACTCGCGAGTTTCCCGTAGTTTCTCATCTGTGTAGGCCTCCCTGAAATGGTGGAGCTTGACGCCTCCGCCGCGGAATACGAGGTCGATGCAACTTCTCTCGGGCGTTAATTGAAAGTCAGCTTGGATTGAACCGTCGCCAACTGCAAACTTTTCTCCTGTTACTAGTGCAACACTCTGGCGAATTTTTGGGTCAGGAGATGAGAATGTATAACCGAGACCCTTCATTGTCTCTACCTTGGGAACCAGCAGACCGTAATCCATTCGCGGCTCCACGCTTACCCGGACATTAAAATTTCCCTGAAGACAAGAGATTCGACGATGAATCTCCGCAGTCGAGACCAAGACCCCGGTCACGCGGAAACAAGGCATAAAGTCGGTTATTCGAATTATTCCGTTACTATCCTTGAGCTCAGTTATGAGAATGCTCGTTGGTCCGTCGTAATACTGCGATGCTTCAAACTCGTCTGTCCCATTGTCCGGAAGGATCTGAAAGCTTCCTCCCTTGTTTACGTCAAGTATTGCAGCGAAAATGCTCGGGGAATCAAAGCGGGGATAACAGAGCCAGTCAATGGAGCCGTCAACTCCCACCAGAGCACAAGTTGTTAGGTCGCCGATCAAACCATAATCAGAAATCGGCTTGTAGTCGCTCTGCACTTTTGATATGGACAGCTTTTTCCAAAAACGCTCAGGCGATCCAGGCATCAAAAACTTAACTTTGAGCGCGAATTTCAAGCTTTTGCAAAATACTTGAATCTAGAAACTTCTAACCTAAGATTAAGAAAAATTCGGAAATAGCGAAGGATTTGAAAAAGAAAAAGAAGAAGAAGAGGCCAAGAGGGAGAACGAGTCAGGTGTTTAGTTTGATTTTTGCGCGATGGCTTATCGCGTTAGTTTCCCGTCTTTTCTCTTCTCAATTATGCTACGTGAGTGTTTAAAAAATTCTCCCGCTGCTACTTCTTCTTCGATTTCGACTTTTTCTTTGACGGCATTTTTTTCTGCGGTTCTTAACTTAGGCCTTGCCCACTTATAACGATTTTTCTTTTCCGAAATCCGGGCGAGTTTTGAAAAACAAATTTCTTTAGGGCGTGAAGATGCAGAATTCTTGCTGAACTAGTTGGTTCTGTCGTTGTTTAGTAGCCAGTAAACTCCTTTAAACCGGCAGAATGAGTTCCTATTTCCGACTCAATTTTGAAGCTAGTTACTTTCGAAGAACCCTACTACCACAGAGAAAGACTCGGTATATGGGACGGGCTGGATACGGTCGTAGACGGAAACTACGCTTACGCAAGAATGCTAAAGGACACTGGCCAAGATTATCCTGTGCCACTTGCCGATGCTCTCGTGCCGCCAAGCATGAAGAAATTCCTCCAAGGGGGAAAGAAGTCCATGGAAGCAGCTCGCGAGACAGAGAAATTCGTTAAGCAAGGGATTGTAAGCGGCCCTAAGGGAGAGGAGGCAACCTTCAGATTTTCAAAGGTTCGAATTCTCGCTCCCGTGCCTCGGCCGGGCAAAATAATTCACACCGCTGGAAATTTCAGAGAGCACGCCAAGGAAGGTTCCGAGTCTGGTTGGGAGTTTCCGATCCCGCACTGGATATCGTTTCTCAAGAGCCCTTCCGCCATTATTGGTCACGAGGACAAGGTAGTCAATCCGAAGTACACGAAGGAGCTCGATCACGAGATAGAACTCGCGATTGTGATCGGAAAGAAATCGAAACACCTGACGAAGGAACAAGCTTGGGATGCTATCGCCGGATTTACTATTTTCAACGATATTACTGCGCGCGACATCCAGCGAGAGGAGATGAAGACGGGACTCCTCAACTTTGGGAAGAACCTTGACACATTTGCTCTTTTCGGTCCTTGCTTTGTTCCGAGGGACGACATCGGCGATCTAAAAAACCTGAAGATTGAGTGCCGGGTGAACGGCGATCCTAGACAGGTTAGCAACACGAGCCATCTGTCAGTTTCAATACCGGAAATCGTCGAGCACTACTCCTGGGTCCAGCTTTACCCCGGCGATATTATTACCACCGGTACAGTATCCGGCGTTGCCGCGTTCAGAAAGGAGCCTGAGAAATATTTTCTAAAGCCCGGAGATGTCCTGGAATCAGAGATTGAGAATATTGGAGTGCTCAGAAATTATATCGTGGCCGAAAGCTAGCTTACTCGACCTTAACTTTACCGACGCCCTTGATCGGCAATCTAACGGTCAGAACGCCGTTGTCGTACTTTGCAACTAGAGTTTCGTCTTCGCTGTCTGTTTCTATTTTTACCGGAAGAGCAATTCTCTTTCTCACGTGCAGCGGCCTCTGCTCCCAGTAAATCATGCCGTCGATTTCTCCGGGTTCGCGCCTTGCGCTAACCACTAGGTAGTGCTCGCTGAGCCTGGTCTTGATCTTCTCTTTCTCAAAGCCCGGCATGTCCATCACGATCACGAGTTCCGATCCGTCTTCGTACATATCCACAGCGGGGAGCAGCAATTCGTAAACTTCCCTAGATCGCGCGCCGATGTCCTTCATGAATCCCTTCGAGAGTCGTTCCAAAAGCAGGCTCATGGTGGAATTTTCATCCTTTCAAATTGATAAATCTTTAGCCGGATTAAACATCCGTTACGGCTTTTCGCTATCTGCTGGTCCGGTGCTTGAGCTCGAAGAAACTCCCGTTTTGTTTTGTCGGGACCGCAGTTTTTCTGTTGAGCGCAGTTTGATAGCTCCGACGATTATTAGAGCAGGCAGTATGGCTACGGCTATCGCCTCCTCCCAAATCGTCGCTCCCGCAAGTGAGACGCAAGAGGTAACACAGATTTCCTGAGCTAAGGAGGCTTCGCTGCCAAACCATACCAGAATCAGAGCAGCTACGAGAAAGAGGATGGTAGAGTTCTTCAAAATGAATGCCTTCTTTGCAAATGAAAAATTACTTCACTGGACTCTCATCAGGGGCTGTCGTTGTAATCGAACTTGATGCTTTATTCTGAGCTGTTTCTGCTTTGCGCATCTCGCCAATGTCATGGACGAGTTTCTCGAAGAAAACATAAGTTTCATCCTCGATGTTAGTGCGGAAACTTTTGACGAAACGTTCGAGCATCTTCCACGCCAGCTCTATCTGGAAAGTGTCGTCAATTACATCTATTTTTACAAAGCCTCTTTCCACGAGAACGCCGAGCGATTCAAAAAGAGCCGCGATCTGATAAAACGCAACCTGATCCGATTTCGGGAGCTTTAGAAAATCATCTCGTCCGGCAACATTTGTGTGAAGAACCGTTAACCAAGAGGACTGGACCTCCGCTGTGTTCGCAAACTCGTAGAGCCTCATGACCATATCCATGTTTGCCAGTACGTTGTTTTGCTTCATCTGATCGTTCGAAAGCTGAGCCTGCCGCGCAGCGGCTTCCGCCTGCACAACAGTTGCGCCCACTAGCCTGTTGTTCTGCCTGAGCTGAAAGAGTACAAAAACTGCTCCTAGTATGACGGCAATGGCACTCGCAATTTGCGCATCATTTGTGACGGTGCCAATCTGAAGAACTGATAAGATCATTCTATCTACACGCTGGATTGTTACATCTACCATCTCTAGTTAATGAAAATACTTTCTTACCTGGCCACCTGCAAACCCACATGCTCAAGAATATCGTCGTGGTAGCGGGAAATGTCGCTTTGATGTAGCTTGCTAATTTCAAGGAATTCGAGCGCAGACCAGGCATTTGAGCGACGCAACTGCTTCGTGTCGAGCGCTCCGCAAAAAATGAATTCAATGTCCCAGTGTCGGGGAAGGTTCGCGCTCTGTTTTGGAATGTATACTTCCGAGACTACTTTTGGCTCAGAGAGCTCAATAAATTCAGCGAGTTCAAGCTGCTCTTTCTGAATTCGCAGGGCAGCTTCTTGCGGCGATTCGTATACCATTAGGTGTGACGACGGAAGGATCCAGCCGTTACTGTGTATTGCTGCTCTTGACGAATCGAGCGCCCCCAGATGATCCCAGGGTGCCTCGGGATCTAACCTCCCCATCAAGATTCTGCCTTTGTTTTCTCCTTCTGAAACAACGAGAAAGCAAGAAAGACAAAGACCACCGGTTGGTGCTTCCTTCATGGTCATTGGCGAATCGTCGACCTTGCCAGAGGACAAGGCCACACCCCTGTTGAATCTGCAAAATCTCCTATCCGTAACCAAAAAAACCAAGCTGGAGAAAGGAATCCAAGCAAATTATAGTTTTCAAGATGTCGAAATATTCTAATCGCAAAAAACTCGAGATATTAATACTTGGAAAAATCTGAGCCAACGGTTGAAATCATTGTATTGACTGGCATTCCGGGTAGCGGGAAGTCTAGCCTGGCAAAGACAAGATTTCAAAATCACGTAAGAGTCAATCTGGACATAGTTCGCTCGAGGCATGCGGAAGAAGCCTTGATCATGAAAGCTCTTGAAAATTCTCGCAGCGTCGTGATAGATAACACGAATACCACGATCAATTCTAGAAAAAAGTACATCGACATAGCAAGGCGAGCCGGAGTAAGAGTTTCCTCCGTTTATCTCACTTGCCCGATAGACATAGCTCTCAAGCGGAATTCCAAGAGACAGGGCAAGGAGAGAGTGCCGGATTTTGTGGTAAAAATTTACAACAAGAAACTAGAGGTTCCAACTCTTGCGGAGGGATTTGACTCTGTTGAGATCATTCAGACGGAGCAAAGAACCGCAGCTAATGGAACGCGGAAAAGAGAAAGCTGACGCTAGACCCAGAGCTGATTGCTAAATCGCAATTGTACGCTGTAAACGCATGCCCCTCAGCAATGTATTCGTGAACCTGTACATGGTTAGCTTTGCCGATAGGAAGCCCAGCAGAATCAAGCAGCCAAACTGTATGGCGGCATAGTGCACCGAAATTGCAATTATAATAAATGCAAGTACCAGAAACTGCCCATTGGAATAAGATGCGGCGAGAATCAATATTGACACGGCCGCAAGAAACCTATGGTTTCTCAAGTCGAACCTTTTCTTCCAGTTGTCAATCGACTTGAGGGTGCGCGAAGTCTTGATTCTCAATGCCGATCCGAACTTCCTTTGAACCATTATTTTACTTTTAGCGCGAAAAAACGTTTGAGAGTATGCCTACGGCCTGTGCCTTGGATATAAGACAACATTACAAATTTCAAATCAAATTACTATGTACATCACGAAGGTGAACATGAAAGCGGGTATTGCCGCGTAGATCCATTCGTGGTGGAGGATAACGTTCTTTCTAATTTTTGGCCAAAATCTGTCTCCGATGATATCGACTGCGATGCACCCCACGCACACGAGCGCGGCGTCGCCTATCCTTAGCAGAAAGTCGTGATAGAAGAAATGGATGTAACCCAGACCGAAAAGAAGGCAGATTGCGCCGTAACAAATTGGCAGTATTGAATAGATTACGCTATGGTGGATGCGCCTTCCCCTGATGTAGAAAGGTTTCGCAAAACCCCTGTGATACATAGCCGTACCCAGTTTATCCACGGCGAATGTGACTCCTAAGAGCAGTGTAAAGCCAAATAGCAGCATGCCGGTAAAGATTATCGGATCGTGAATTTTCGGAGGCTCCGGCGTTCCGAATGTAAGTATGCTCATTGTCCGGCTTACTGCCTTTCGCAACCTAGCTATTTAGTTCTGTTGATGCATGCTTGAGAGATGGTAAGTAATAATTTGACAATATGAACGCCAAATTCAGGAGGATTTTGCGTAAACCTCAATGAGAGAGCGAAAACCTAGTTTTGTGTAGAACTTGCGGGCAATCTCATTCTGGCTAGGAAACTCTGCAGTAATGAGCTCCGCACCTCTTTTCTGCAATATTGAGACGACCGTGTCAAACAACTCTCGCCCGAGATTGCCCCGGCGAAACTCCGGGAGTATATAGAATTCTATGATCGTTCCCTCC
>JASHSF010000071.1 GCA_030036955.1 Nitrososphaerales archaeon | reverse complement strand
TTTCAGCGTCAAGTGAAAGCTTCACTTTTGCAAACTTTAGAAAGTGATCTTCATTGTTCAGGAACGCCTGATTTTCGTAGAGAAAATCATGCATTTCCCAGAATTTGCCCTGAGCCGCTGCGGCCTCTGCAATCTCCGCGCCGAATTCTGCCCTGGGATGAACTTCGGTCAATGGAAAATTGCGGAACACAAACCTTAGCCGATCACCAAATTTTTTCTGGATCCTTTTTACGATGGGATATGCCTCGCCGCAGTAGGGGCATTGATAGTCCCCATACTCTACTAGGATAGCCTTCGCGCCTGAAGGTCCCATCACGTGATCTCTGCTGTCGGATGATGGAACAGTTAGCCTTGGAGAAAACTCGGATCTTCTTGTTTTTCCGGCGCTCAATTTTGCTCGCCCAGTTTCCCCTTATCGGGGTACATCTGCTCCAACGCTCCCAGAATACCATCGGCCCCAGGATTCACGCCCACCGGTGAGAGATAGCTCCATCGTATCACGCCGTTTTCGTCGACCACGAAGAGGGCTCGCGCAGCTTCCCCGTTAGAGTGCTGGTAGACTCCGTAGCGCCGGGCAACTTCCCCCTTTGGCTCAAAGTCAGATATAAGCGGGAACTTGAGATTTCTATCCTTCGCAAAAGCCAGGTGGCTCCAAATCCCATCGACCGAAATGCCCAACATCTCTGGACCGTTGTAGCGCTTGAAATCCGGCAAAAGCTGATTGTAAAGAGACAGCTCATCGGTGCAGACGGGACTCCAGTCAGCTGGATAGAAAACCAGAATGACCGGGTTCCCGCGGAAGTTGCGCAGTGAAACCTTTTGATCGGGAGTGCTGAATAATTCAAAATCCGGAGCCTTTGCACCGGCCTTCAAGAGAGAAGCGGGATATTGGCCGGAGGAATTTCTTGAACCCTTCGCAGTCGTTCTTCTTTTGCTTTTGGAATTCTTTTTCAAGTGTCCTAAAATCATCCTGTGTAAGACACGGTGACTAAAAGTCTTAACGCACTCAAGTGATATAGAAGCGTAAGTCGCACTGCTGACGGGAAGCTATAACCAGATAGGTTAACAAGAACCAGCCGCATATCCTGATCTGGAAAATTGACTGCTCAGACAAATTCTTATGATCTCCCTGTCACGCAAATCATGTTGAAGGATGTCCCGACAGTAGCGCCGGATGTTTCCGTTAAGGACGCAGCGGCTAAAATGGAGAAAGGCGATTTCGACAGTTTGATTGTTGTGGATGGAGTGACAGCTGTTGGAATTGTCACAGAAAAGGACATTGTTCAAAAAGTTGCGGCCGAAGGATTCGATCCTTCCAAGGTTTTGATTGAGGACATTATGTCTTCTCCTTTGATAACCATTAGAAGCGATTCTACCGTTCGTTTGGCAACTGAGGCGATGAGAACTTACAAGGTCAGAAAGATCGTGGTCATGGACGAAAACGAACATTTGGTTGGGCTGGTAACGTCATTCGAACTTGCAAAATGGTGCTCGGCGCAAAACAACTATTCCGACCCAGCAATGAACGCTCTTGCGGAACTGAAACCCGGCGAAGGTCCCTACGAGTAGATTTCAAACCATTCAGATTCGTCTAACTGTTTCCAAATTTGGCGTCCTGCTTTCACGACGCGGGAACTGCATTTTCTTCGATCCCATCATTCTTTGTTCCGTCGCCGGATTTGGGCACACCCTTTGTCAGTTTACGGGGGGCAGTAATATTCTTCTGAGCCTTCCTAGGTTGCGAAGTTTTCTTGCCTGATCTTGAAGCGTGAGTAATTTTTTCATCTTCGATGGATTTTTTCGAGCTTCTGAGTTCTGTTAAGTGAAGAGCCAGCTGCGATACCTGTTTTCCCTTCGGCGTCACCGCATATTGCGTGACGTATCTGAGGCCCATCAGCTTAGGCTTGGGCTGGATCATCCCCTCATCGATTAGCTGATGAAGAGCTCTGCTTGCAGATGAGCTGCTCTTGCAGGCTTGGGTCGCTTCGCTATAGCTAATCACGTCAGCTTTCTTTCTTGCGATGAATGCAAGTAGTGCGATATCGGTGACGGGGCGGCGCAATTTCTGTCGGAATGAAGAACCGGAGGATTAAAAGGAATTGCGTTTTCCGCTAGAAATTCAAGCCATTTTATTCGAATTTCGAAAAACAAGCGCTGCGATTTTGGAGAGAAAACTCAAATCAATGTGTTGATCCCTGAATAAATGCCCGTGAGCTATTGGAATTGATTTCATTAGGTCCGCAGCTGAATCAATATGCTTCACTAATAGTGCTCTTGCTGCTCTTCGTGGACGGCGCGATATTCGGATTGGCCATCAAGAAAGGCATAACCTCGATCATTTTGATCGTAATTGGTTTAGTCCTCGCGTCTTTTGTCGGGCTCGCTATTCCCTTTCTCAGCCTAACCGTTGTGCTGAATTTCATCTCTGGCTTTATTGCGTCAGAAATCAGTCACTTAGGACCTCTTTTCCTCACTTTTCCCGTGCTATGGATCTTGGGATTGCTAATAGGAGTCTGGAAGGGCTAAGATGACTATCACAACGGATCCTCTGGGTTGATACCCGCGATCCGAAGCCCTATTGGCTCTGTCCATGCTATTTTACTATGCCCTAAGGATCGAAGAACCGAGGTAGATGTTCCAGGAGCTAACTATGCAAAAATAGTGACTGATCTTTCTTCATGCAAATCTTAAATTGATGCAGAGCTCATTATATGTTAACGGGTTTTGAAAGATGAGTACTGACGAGCGCCTCGTCGAAAGACGTAAGATGACAAGCACCGCTGACCTAATTCGCAGGGGCGCTACTCTCATGAACGAAGCTTGCCCTAGGTGCGGCGGGGTTCAGATTCGTTTCAGGGATAGAGTGTATTGCATCAATGAGGACAACATCGACTCGATCCTGTCTTCCCCTGTTCAGCAGTCACAAAGCTATACGCAGGGATCACGAAATGCAGATCCTATTGTTCAACCAGTCATGGAGGATGCTAAACCCGGGCCTGTAGCTAGCCTTGCGAATTCTGAAAATGCGCAGCTTAGGGCAACTCTCGAAGGAAAACTGGCACTAATTTCAAAGCAGCTCGAAACCTCGCAGGATTTTGATCAGCAAGCCAAGCTGCTGGATTTAATTTCAAGGTACCTCGAAACCTTGGAAAAGTTAAAGCGTGCATCTTAGAGCCGGTCTCGAGCTTGACAAAAGAAGAAAGCAACGTTTCAAAGTGTTTTGCTTGCGGAAAGCAAGTTGAGAATCCGAAAGAGGGGAATCATCTCGGGGACGAAGTTATCTGTGATTCCTGCAGAAACGAAATGTTCTCTTCGCTTGAAGAAGCGTGGGTAAAGCATTCTGCGTTTCTCGATTCTGCTTTGAATTGATTTCCTGCCCTATGCTGGGCGAAAGTTAGAAAAGTGGTACGGACCGTTCAATCCTGAAGTGATTTGATTACAGCATGGTAGAG
>JASHSF010000070.1 GCA_030036955.1 Nitrososphaerales archaeon | reverse complement strand
TGTATCAATACAGTACGAACGGAGGCAGTACTTTTGTTTCGGCTTCTTCACTTTGTCCTGGTTATAGCGGTTCAGGAGCGCTCGCTACTGATTTAGTGAGTTGCATAATTCCGGGCGGCACATTAACGCCGGGCACCACGTACCTCTTCGAATTAACAGTAACAGATAGTGCTTCCAATACTTTTACAACTAACCCTTTTCCTACGTGCATTGGCCCTATCTGTCGGGGAGGATTCGTGCCTCTTGTGATCAATTCCCCATTCACCGGCACACCAGTGACGATTTCCTCGTCTTCTGGACCATCGCCGTATACTCTAACTGTCAGCTGGACGGGTGCGGGGACCTCTCCCTACGATGTCCAGCTGCAGACTAGCACGTCTCCAAGCTGCAGCGATCCGTTGGATGTGGGATCGCCACAGACGGGCCTCTCGGGAACAACGACGACGTTCACAGGAGTTTCCCCGGCTTCTACTACTATCTACTGCGCAACTGTGACGGACAGTGCTACCCTACCCGAGAGCAGCTTGACAACGAGTGGAGCTGCGATTATCGTCTCTCCAAGTAGTATTACTTCAGTTTCCTGTAGTCCAGCATTGGGAACATCTACTTGCACCACCACGGTTACCGGAAACGATCCTACTGGTATGGTCACGTTCTCTTCGTCGGATACAGGTGCAAGCTTCGGTTCGTCCGGTGAATGCACACTGTCATCGGGAGAATGTTCAGTGAGCTATAATCCATCTTCAACAGGAGGCCCCGCCACGATAACAGCCACGTACGGCGGCGATATGAACAACGGAGGAAGTTCGGGAACTTTCGCATTTGGTCAAGATGCATCCATGACCAGTTTGTCATGCAGCGGTCCTGTAACGATAGGAACCTCTTCAAGCTGTACTGCTACGGTCAGTGGTTACGGAACTCCTTCGGGCGGAGTAATGTTCTCAACTTCCGGCTACGGTTCATTCTCGTCGAGCTCCTGCACACTCAGCAGTGCATCCTGTACCGTTATGTACACTCCCAGTGCCGTTGAAGGCTCTGGTACCTTTGGGACGGGGACTGCCTATCAAACACTGACGGCATCCTACCAGGGTGATACAAATAATTTGGGCAGCTCCGCTAACTCATACTTGACTGTCGTCGAGGCGAACACTGCAACGACCGTGACCTGTACTCCTTCGAGCATGGGGCTTGCAGTAGGCTCTCCTATGACATGTACAGCTGCTGTGTCTGGCGGAGATTCTCCGACAGGCGCTGTCGACTGGTTTACGTCAGGCAGTGGTTCGTTCTCTTCCACTTCCTGCACACTGTCATCGGGAGAATGTTCAGTGAGCTATACCCCGTCTTCAACGGCGTCCACTACCATAACAGCTACCTACTTTGGAGATGGCAACAACTTTGGAAGTTCTGGAAGCTATACATTTACTCCCGTGCCAGGAACCACGTCGGTCGGAACAACACTCACTCTTCCAGCTGGCGCGACCTCGACAACGGTTCCACTTGGAAGCTCCGTAGGTGATTCCGCGACTGTAACCTTCACTCCGTCCGGCTTTACATCAACGGGCTCGGTGACTTACAATTTATTCTACAACGGAGTGTGTTCGGGTACGCCAACCTACAGCGTTAGCGAATCGCCGGGCACCAATGCCCCGGCTCAGGGCCCATTAGCTCCGGGCCTGTATAGCTGGGATGCCCAATACATCGCCGGAGCGAGTGATAACTACGCGTCCAGCGCAGTGAGCTCGTGCGAACCTTTCACCGTCCAGCAGGCCCAACCCACCATTTCAACTCTAATCGAGCCTTCCTCCTCGGTATTGCTCGGTACTCCAACCTACGATACCGTGGCGATTGGAGGAACAGTCAGCGGGTACACCCCCACAGGGACAGTTACCTACTCCTTCTACACGGGCGCTGTGTGTGCCGGTACTCCCGCAACACAAACGGTCACACTTTCTGGAGGGGCGGTTCCACAGTCCAAATCACAAGCTCTCTTACCCGGTACCTATTCTTACAGCGCTGCATACTCCGGCGACTCCAACTACTTGAAAGCGTCTAGTGGTTGCGAGGCGCTCGCCGTGCAAACTCCGACGACAACTTTGGTCGTCTGTTCGCCCTATCCAAGCACAGTCAATGCTCCCGAGACCTGCACGGCGTTCGTCGCAAACAACGACTTGCTATATTTCGCCAAGGCTACAGGGAGTGTAACGTTTACAGGAACTCTTCCAACTGGTATGCCTACTACCTGCACACTTGCTGCAGGCACTGGAGACATCAACAGCTGCAGCGTCAAGTGGACTCCAGCATCTGGTACGGAAGGCAGCTACTCGATCTCTGTATCTTACGGCGGCGACGTGACCCACGCCCCAAGCTCAACGAGCCACGGGTACCCTCTCTCCATCACGAAGCGCAGCATATTCGTCTCCATATCGTGCTCAAGCCCGTACATCAGCGGCACGGCTACGACGTGCACTGTTACAGTGACTGACAACAGTCCCGGCAATCCAATAACGCCCACCGGATCAGTTACTTTCTCCAGTAGCGGTCCGGGCAGTTTCTCCTCAACCAGCTGCACGATCTCAGGTAGCGGGGGTAAGGGTACTTGCCAAGTGACGTTCACGCCTACCTCGTCCGGCTCTTACAAGCTCACGGCGAATTATGGAGGAGACACCGATCACTTTGCTAGTGCAACGTCGACGGTTTTTAGTGTAAAGGCGTGAATATCCTATGCTCTAAGTTGCTTTGTAGGCATAAGAATACTGTCATTATAGCGTAAAAACGAGTAGACGAATAATTAGCTTTTGCTACCTTCTTTGGCATGAAGTCATGCTATTAGACAACTCTTGGACACGGCCCCTACCGCTAACTGACAAGTAGTACGACGGATCAGGGATTGTCTACTCAGGAGGTACTTCTTTGAAGGATAGAGTCAGATCAATCTTTTGGCCCTTTCTTACTCCGTAAGCGATGAAGTAAATCAACAGGCAGGCAACGAAGATTCCAATCACGAATTCTATTGAGCTCGCTGAATACACGGAGAGGAAACCGAGCGGCGGACCGAAGATGAAAATGTACGCGATGAACAGGTTGACTATCAGAGAAAGGAAGCCCACGATAGAAAGAATCGGTAGGCTTCCCAGTTTGTATTTGCTGGCTGGGCTCGCCTCGAAGATGTCTTTCTTTCGGAAAGGAAATACGATTGCTGTAACGCTGATCAATATGTACGCAATCTGAGTCGCAAGTCCTGCTGTGGAAAAGTAGCTCGTGAATGTATACTGGTACACGATCAGGTAAAGAAACGCTTCGCATCCTATGGCCGAAATGATTAGAGCAACCAGCGGAGAATGCGTTCTGTCGTTAACGTATGAGATTTTCTCCGGCAGAACTCTATCAATGGATGAAGCTAGCATTATTCTGGTCGATGCAAAATAGACGATTAGAATGACTTGAAAGAGGCCGAATGTCAGACCCACCAGTATTATTCCCCAGATAAGCGGACTGCTGCTGATCGAGGCAACTAGTGCCGGATAGTACGGGGTGTAGAAGAAAGCCAGCGGATTCGTGGATGGATCAAAGTTTGCATAAAGAGTGAAAAAAGAACGCAGGAAATCTATTCCTATTACGTTTTGAATTAGATACCAAAGAGCGAGCAGAAAGAACGCAAAGGACAGACTTGATCCGACCTGCATGAAAGATTGGCTGCTAAGATTTCCAGCCCTCTTGATTTCAGACAGGTTGTAGATGCTCCAGAACGCGTATCCAAAAGAAATCCAAATTATTCCAAAGAGCAGAAAGGTAGCCCACAGGCTAAAGCTCGGTGAGCTGAGCGCTGCAGTCGATATTATGTAGTTGTAATATCCTCCGGCGTTGGCTACGACAGTCGCCTGCGTTGCATTCGTGCTAGTGATAAGAGGCGTCATGAAAGCGTTGAACCTTGAAATGAACTGTGAGTGACTCGTGGATGCAAGAACGCCGAGCACCGTAAAAGCGGAAATGCCAGAGCCCGCAAAAAGCAAATACTGCAATCTGACGTAGAATTTTATTCCGAGGGCCGCTACAGCGAAACCCAGAATGATGACGAGTGTCGTCGCAAGGAAAACATAGTTGTTGTCGTATTGGGAGTATCCGATCGCTAGATCCGCTGCGATCGTTTGATACGACGCATTGCCCGTTTGCATTCCCAAGAGGGCGAACAGGGGTTGCAGACCAAGAGTGAAAATCACGGTCCCGAGAAAGCTGGCGAAATACCACTGCCACACGGTCCAGGCGGAAAAAGTGCTCGCGAACGCAAGAGCAGGGTGCAATGTTCTGCTCTGCCAGACGTAGTCTCCTCCAGCCCTTGGCATGGCCGAAGCTAGCATTGCTGTAGACAAGTAGAACGGAACGGCAGAAATTGCCATAAGCACTATTGCGAGTCCGATATTTGCACCGAGAAAGGCTCCTGTGTAGCCGACCGAGAATAAGGTTGCCCAGGTGAAACCGTAGAACCCAATTGCCATGAAATTGTAGATGAACGCTTGGTGCGGAGAAATTTCTCTTACTAGTCCGGAGGAAGCGCGGGAAAAAACTGGCTTGTCCTTGCTCAAATTCTACACTTTCACTTTTGAGCTCTCGGTATAAATGGATTGTAGAAAGTGGATGTCATCCTGAAACGAACTGATAGGACCTGTATCCTTTTTGATCATCAATGTTCACGAGTACTCCTCTCAATACTCCCTCGCCGTATTCGCTGCCGGGGTTGATGCAGACTGTTCGGCCAATCCTTGAGATGTTTTTTGATTCGTGTATGTGGCCGTGCAGGCCGAGCATTGGTTGCTCTCTTTCTATGGCTTCTCTTACAGATGTTGAACCAGCCCCGAACAGAACTACTCCGCCCCCACTCATGATCGGTCTAGGAGGGTAGACGGAGGCATCAAGCTTAGGGCAGGTGTCAAGACCGGAATTTACGGGAGGGCAATGAAAGTTAAAGATCGAAGAGTGAGGGTCTTTTAGCAATGAAATCTTCCGGTCTAGACGCTTCGCAATTTCTTCTTCAGTGTAATCTCTCGGGCAATGCCAGGGGGTAATATTCGCGAAACCTGCCGAAATCATCTCGTGCTTTGAGTCCACAAGAACCACTTTCTCCTCGGGCTGAGTGACCTTTGAGCTCGCAGCTATAATCGGATCTACTCCAGCGTCATCGTCGTTTCCCGCGTTTACGTAGATCGGAGTCGTGGCGAATTTGTCCGCGTAATCGATCCATTCTTTTAGCCTCTGTAGAATCAAGTCAGTGAAAATCTGATCAGCTTTTTCCTTGTTCTGCGCCAGTTCATCGAGTTCTGATTTTGATGCTACGTACAGGTAGGATCCCGTTCGCCGCACAATCTTGTCGAAATTCATGACATCGCTCTTGTTCTTGAAATCGTGCTTTTGCCCCTGGAAATTCGCGGAAAAAGTTCCATCAGAATTTTCAGTTACGGACACGACGTTCTTCCCGGTGATGTCTCCGCCCAGGATTAACACGTCGGCTTTGTAAAATTGCCCACCTTTCACAAATTTCTGCCAGACCGGATCACTTCCGTGAACATCCGTCGCAAAAAGCAATCTAGTGGAAGCCATCTGTCTTGATCCGAACAGATTGACACCATTGCAAGAATCAAGTTAAAAGCAAATTGATCAAAATAATTTCAGAAATGTCAAAAGCTACCGATTATAATCAAGAAAAAGTCGTGATTGTCGGATCCGGACTGATGGGCAGTGGAATTGGACAAGCATTCGCTACGGCGGGATTCAAAGTCACCCTTGTCGATTTGAATTCTGAACTGCTTGAACGAGCACGCGAAAGAATCAAAGATTCCTTGGAATTTCTCTCTGGCACGGGATTAGTAACTGAAAGTTCTGAAAAAATATTGGACAGGATCACTTTCGCCACTGATCTCAAGAGCGCCGCAAAAGACGCCACATTTATCGAGGAAGCGATCTTTGAAAATCTCGCGGCTAAGAAAGAACTCTTTGTTACGCTTGATCAGGAATCAACGAGCAATTGCGTCCTTGCAAGCAATACTTCGAGCCTGCCAGTTTCTCAGATCGCTCAAAGTTGTAAGCACCCCGAGAGGATCGTCGGCGCTCACTTTTGGAACCCCCCTCAACTTATGGCTGCTGTCGAAGTGGTCAAGGGCGAAAGGACATCAGATGATACAATTCAACGTGCTGTTTCAGTCCTTCGCAAAGCCGGAAAAAAGCCTGCAGTAGTAAACAAGGACGTTCCGGGCCAGATTGGGATACGAATTCTGTACGCGATGATTCGCGAAGCAACTTCACTCGTCGAAAAGGGCGTGGCAACTCCGGAAGACATCGACACGATAGTCAAGGAAGCCCTCGGAACGAGACTGGAAGTTCTAGGGCCGCTCGAACTTGCCGATCTTTCCGGAGTCGACCTAGTTTACAACGTTGCAAAAGGAGGCCTTTACAAGTCCTTGGACAGCTCGGAGGAACCCCAGAAAATACTTCGAGAAATGGTAGAGAGAAAGCAGCTTGGAATCAAAACCGGCAAGGGATTCTACGATTGGACTGGTTCAAGAAATGCAGAATCTACTATCAAAATGCGCGATGATCATTTGATAAAAATTTTAAAGGAAAGAAAGGAAAGTCGTGCTGAAATCTAAAGAGAATTGGGGCGTTCCGATTTTCCAATCTTCCCAAGAATTACTTGGGCTGCATTGTATCCCGGTGCGCCACTCACTCCTCCGCCTGGATGGGTGCCTGCTCCGGTGATGAACAGCCCTTCTATCGGCGTCTCGTAATGGCTTATGCCTATGGCCGGTCTCAAGTTGAATAACTGATCAAGCGACATGTCCGCGTGGAGAAAGTTGCCATGTGGCAGATTCAGCTCCCTCTCCCAATCAACCGGCGATGCAACATATTTCTTTGAAACGAGTTTCTCGACTCCTGGACAATATTCGGAATATATTTCCAGAAGGCTTTCGGCCACTTGTTCCTTGATTTCATCCCAGCTGAGATCGCCCGAGAGCTTGAAAGGCGTATAGCGAGTCTCCAATGATAGTACGTGTTTTCCCCTAGGGGCTAGACTAGGGTCGCCCGTGCTGTGGAGTGCCACCATCAACCCCGGTTCCCTGGGGTTGTTCCCGTACTTGTACTCGTCGAACGCTTTTTCCAGACTTTCTAATGACGGTGAAATGTATGTGGCGGCCCTGTGGCATTCGTTGCCTGGATCAGAGGGGACGCAAGAATAAGTTGGAAGATCTTCTAGCGCGTAATCAACTTTCATCGCAATTCCGTTTGCGATTTTAATTTTCTTAATCTCTGAAACTAGACCTGGATCGAGATTAGCCTCCCCCAAGAGCCGGAGAAAGGTCTGCTTTGGGTCGCACGCGGCAACGACTATTCTGGACTCGAACTTGCGGCTGTCACTTAGTTCGACGCCAACGGCCTTGTTGTTTCTTACGCTTATTTTACTGACCTCGGCATCTAGAATTATGTCGCCGCCGTTAGACTTTAGCATGCTAACGAGTGCTTCTATCAATGTCCCTGATCCGCCGTAAGGGCGAGCAAGCATTTTGGCATTGAGGTGCCAGCCGAGAGTCCATCCAGTGCCTTTCTGAGACGGCGGAAGGCCGATCGCAGCAGGCCCGAGAAAAGCAATCGGCACCTTGACGTACTCGGTTTCAAATCGCTCCTCCAGTATCTCCTTGGCGCTGCTCAGTATTACTTGGAATAGAAGATCGGATTCCGTTCCTTTGAGCATTTCAGCCAGATCGAAAAAGGAGACGGGAGCGCCTTGGGACATTCCGGCAAGGATTTCGTTCAGAGCATCAAACTCCTCGGCAAGTTTGCGATATTCAATAGCATCGTGCTTTGAAAAACGCTCGATGTGCTTGATCGTTTTCTCTAGGTTTCTGTAGAACAGCATGTAGTTTTTGTCTTTGAACGGCGAGAAGATTGTGGGATCCACCGAGTAGTAGCGTAGCCCATATTTCGCTAATTCAAGATCTGAGATTATTGAAGTCGAATGGATGAGGTATTGCTCGAAGCTGTAAACATTAACTTTGAATCCCGGGAAGAGCTCCTCCGTCCGCACGCATCCGCCGGGGAAATGAGATTTTTCGACAACTAGTGTTCGCAGCCCGTTTTTCGAGAGGTATCCGGCCGCGACCAGCCCGTTGTGCCCTGCTCCGACAATAATTACATCATAGCCACCCATCTACGGTTGCCCCCGGATCGAACGCATGTGAATACCCCAAACAGCGAATAAAGATATTTGTGATCTCAAACTCGGGGGGATAAGATGAAAAACAATTCGTAGGATAATATGACTGCCAATCGGATCTGAAATTCAAAGCTTGGCTCAACAAACAGTTCAGCTCGAACGAGAAAGCAAGGAAGAGCTTCGAGTCGTAGGCAAACAAGTTGCTCGGGTCGATGGCTTCGAAAAAGTTACCGGCAAAGCGATATTCGCCTATGATATGGAGCTCCCACGGATGCTGCATGGGAAGATTCACAGATCAAGGTTCGCGCACGCCGAAATTGTTTCGATCAACGTTGAGCGAGCTCTAGAGGTCCCAGGCGTTTACGCGATTTTAACCGGCGCTGACGTTCCGGATGGTTTGCGCGGAAGGGGATTACTCGACATGCCGATCCTCGCAAGGGGCAAAGTGCGCTACGTTGGAGAACCAATCGCAGCGATAGCCGCGGAAAGCCTTGACGCAGCCGAGGAAGCTTCGGACCTGATTGAAGTTGAATACAAAGAGCTCCCGGCACTGTTCGATCCTGAGGAATCGCTGAAGCAAAATCCCAAGGTCGTAATTCACCCCGACATTGGAAAGTACAAGCGACTCAAGGCTCAAATGTACAAAACTGTCGCGGATCCCACCCGACCTAACATTACAAATTATTTCAAAATCCGGCGGGGCGACGTCGACAAAGCTTTCCGCGAAGCTGACCTTATTGTAGAAAATCGTTTCTCCACGCACATGGTTCAGCACGCGCACATTGAACCGATTGCAGTTCTATCTAGATACGAGCCCGACGGTTCCTTCACGCTGTGGACGTCCGGACAGAATACTTACAGAACAAGAAGGGAACTTAGCGATGCCCTAAAAGTACCAGAAACCAAAATACGCGTCATCGCGATGAGGCATGTTGGGGGAGGTTTTGGCAACAAGGGGGCGGGTCATATAGAGCCAATCGTGGCGTGCCTTGCCCAGAAAACGAGAAGACCAGTAAAGATGATTCTCACCCGGGACGAAGTGTTCGGAGCAACAAGCGTGAGACATCCTTCCATAACTTACATCAAGGACGCCCTCAAGCGAGACGGGACGATACTCGGACGCCAGATGAAGGTGATCTACAATGGAGGCGCTTATTCGCTTGCTGGAAACGTGGTAAACAAGAACTGCGCACATGCAATAACTAGCGTGTATAAACTCCCGAGCTTGAAAGCAGACATTTACAGAGTTTACACAAACCAGGTGCAGGGCGGGGCGTTTCGTGGTTTTGGATCGCCGCAGGCTGTTTTTGCGGTAGAGTCGCAGATGGATATCTGCGCAAGGGAGCTCCACCTTGATCCGATTGAATTTCGGAAAAAGAATCTGATCGAAGAAGGAGGAACGAGCGCACTCGGCGAGAAGCTAAGGAACGTCACAATCAGAGAATGCATCGATCGAGTGGTTCAGGATGCAAAGAATAGTTCCTTTCCACAGATTCAAGGAAAGTGGAAGTACGGCACCGGCTATGCCATTTCAAAAGAGCAGTGCGACGTGTCCTTTCCCAGCATTGCTTACGCAAAGCTCTTGGAAGATGGGTCGGTCGAGATTTGGACTTCGGCGACAGATCCCGGCGAAGGAATCCACACTGTTTTGTCTCAGATAGCTGCGGAAGTCTTGCTGATTGGAATTGAAAAAGTACGTCTTGTCCTCTCTGATACTGCTCTGACCCCCGTCGGAACGGGCGCTTCAGGAAGTAGGCAAACTTCACAGATGGGCATGGCTGTCAAGCTTGCCTGTGAAAATCTAAAGGAGAAAATGATGCTTACAGCCTCGAAAAAGCTTGGAGTGGAAAAGAGCGATGTGGCTTTTGAAATTCGACAAAATGCGCCTGGGATCGTTTCAAAATCAAGCGGCGGATTTCTAGAATACAAAGATCTCTTCTCACCTGGTCCCATGGGCGGTGCGTTCATCCCCGGAGAAGGAACAATTATCGGTCAAGCTTTCTGGCTACCCAAGACTGGTGACCTAGATCCCGAAACGGGGCAGTGCTCGACGGATCGCGCTGCCGCTTACTATACTCCCGTTGCGCAAGCAGCTCGAGTTGCAGTGAACCTTGAGACAGGCAGAATACTCGTCTTGGAGTACATCGGAGCGCTCGACGTCGGGAAGGCAATCAACCCGATGAACGTCCTCGGACAGAACGAAGGAGCAATAAGTATGGGATTGAACGGGGCCATGAATGAGGAGATGGTCCTCGTGAACGGGAGAGTCTTGAACCCAGATCTCAAGGATTACAAATTGCAAAGCATCATGGAATATTTCCCTATAAAGTCGATAATTCTTGAAAACTACAACCCCGACGGGCCGTTCGGAGCCCGCGGATGCGGCGAAGCTCCAATAAGCCCAGTTGCACCCGCGCTCGCCAATGCCGTTTACGACGCCATGGGCATAAGAATAAAGGATCTTCCTATTACGCCGGAAAAGATTCTCGTGGCGATCGGCGACCTATCATCAAAACAAAGGTAGATATTTTCATTTCCATTTTAGAAGTGTTTCATTACATTGACATACAAGCTCTTTGTGAACGGCGAATTTACAGAGTCCTCGACTAGAGAAACATACGATGTTAGAAATCCGGCGAACGGTACAAAAGTTGACTCCGTTTCAAAAGGAAGCGTCGAAGACACCAGAGCAGCGATAGACTATGCCTATGAGGCTCTAAATCGCGAGAAGAAATCGCCCAGCAACATCCCGCGCATCTTGCAAGTTACGTCAGAGCTTGTTCGGCAAAGCGAAACTGAGCTAGCAACCATAATGACTCTAGAGCAGGGGAAGACGCTTCTCGAATCTCGAGGAGAGATCAAATTTTTTGCACATACCCTCGAGTATTACGCGGGTATGAAAGTGCGAGGTTCTCAGGTTAGAATCTCAGACTCGAGTAAAATTGCAATGGTTGAAAAAGATCCTGTGGGAGTCGTTGCAGGAATAGTCCCATGGAACAATCCAATACTGCTCATGGGTGCAAAGGTTTCTGCTTCGCTCGCCGCAGGAAATTCGATTGTCGTCAAGCCCGCCAGTACAACACCTCTCTCTACATTGAAAGTAGCCGAACTTTTTTCAAAGGCGGGCCTACCCAAAGGTTTGCTGAATTACGTTACGGGTCCAGGCGAAACTGTTGGAGAAGAACTCGTGACAAATCCTAAGACCAGAAAGGTCTCGTTCACCGGAGAAACTGCTACAGGCAAGAGGATAATGGAGCTTGCGTCGCGACAGCTGAAGAGGGTGACTCTTGAGCTCGGAGGTTCCAATCCAATAATTGTCTCAGATGACGCCGACCTGGACGCGGCAATCGGAGCTGCCCTAAACGGAAGGTTTCGAAACTGCGGCCAGGGTTGCATGTGCGTAAAGAGAGCTTACGTTTTTGAGCAGATCGCTTCAAAATTCGTAGAAAAATTGAAAGAAAAAGCTCAAGCGATTGTAGTCGGCGATGGCATGAAGCCAGAGACAACGATGGGCCCTCTCCACAGCAAAAATCAACTACAGAAAGTATCATCGCAAGTCTCCGAAACGCTGGAAAGAGGGGGGGAGCTGATCACTGGCGGGCATCGGCCGGATGATCCTGATCTGTCAAATGGCTTCTTTTACCTCCCCACCCTTGTGACAAATGTCGATGAAAACTCAAGGTTGGTTTCGGAAGAATGCTTTGGACCTGCTTTGCCGATCATCACTGTCGCCTCAATGGATGAGGCAATCGAACAAGCCAATGACTCAATTTACGGTCTTGGCGCTTCTGTTTGGACGAAAGACCTTGGGAGAGCCAAGAAAGCAGCACAGGAGCTGGAGGCGGGAACGGTCTTAATCAATTCGCTCTACGGAGCCGGAGGCTGGGAGATTGAAGTTCCGATGGGAGGCTTCAAACAAAGTGGAATTGGAAGAGAATACGGAATAGAAGGACTCGAATCGTACACGGAAACAAAGACCGTTATAATGGGCTAGAGTTCGTAGAATCGAAACTGGATGATTTTTCATTGTCTCGAGAAAAATCGGATGTAGTTGTAGTTCCGTTTAACAAGGGAGAAAAGGTTGAGCTCGGCGGGGGAAGCTTTTCGAGCCTCCTGGTTACGAATTCAACTGCGAAAATAAACAAGAACATGATGGGGTACTCTGTTTTCAAAGCGGGAGCAGATACAAAACAAAAGATACACGTCGAGGCTGAAGAGATCGCGTACGTCGTTTCCGGCTCCGGCAAGATTACGGTTGGAAATAAAACGCACGCCTTCAAGGCAGGAGATTCTCTCTACATACCTCCCGGAACTCCTCACGGAGTAAGGAACGACGGGAGTGAAGACATAGTGATGGTGTTTTACTTTTCTTCGCCGAATTATCCGAAGACCAAAGATGCTTGAAGCCCTGTCAGTTTTTGCCTAAAATATCTTCTAGGGCGTCCATAGTTGCTGAAACGAAAGGATAGTGCGCTTGGTATCCCATGTGCCCAATTCTAACCAGCTTGCCTTTCAGTTCCCTGTAACCACCGCCAATCAGTATTCCGTGACGGTCTGCCATTTTTCGAATAATGTCCGCTTCTTCCATGTTGCCGGGCAGAGAAAACGTCGTCACGGTGGGGGAACAAAACCGTTCTTCGAGCGGCCAGAGCTTCAGTCCCATTTCACGGCCCCGATCCCTTACAAGCTGAGACATTTCTTTGTGCCTCTTGATGACACTGTCAAGACCTTCCTCCAGTATGTCATCAAGTGCCGCAGATAGACCGTAGACTTCATTTGTGAATGGAGTAAACGGAAATTTTTTCGATTTTACCCAACTGTCTCTCCAGTCGAGGAGAGACAAGTATGATATTCTCAGCGGCTTTTTTTGGTTCTCAATTTTTTCCCATGCGAACTTGCTAACAGTCATGGGTGTGAGTCCAGCGGTAGAAGAAAGGCATTTTTGAGACGCGCTAACTGAGATATCTATTCCCCACCCGTCGGGATCGAACTCAGCTCCGCCTAGCGACGCGACGCAGTCGACGATTGTGAGAATCCCCAAACTTTTCGCTTTATTACAGATCTCCCGAAGTGGGTTGAGCAAACCCGCAGGGGTTTCGCAATGGACAATGGTTAGGGCAGTCGCGTCTCGGTTCTTTTCGATGAAATCTAGTGAAGATTCAATGTCAAAACACTTGTTTGGTTCTTCGTGAAAATATACGGGTTTGCCTCCGGCATTCACAACATAATCCCCGAACCACTTGCCAAAAGGCCCGTTTTCGAAGACCAGCACTTTGTCTCCGGGGTTTACGGTGCAGACAACTGCCGCCTCCAGCCCAAGAACTCCCTCGCCCTGGAGAATGAAAGTATCCTGTCTTTCGGGGTTCGCCCTAAATACTCGAGAGAGTTTTTTCGTTGTTTCTTCAAAAAAGTCAATGAACCCACTATAGTAGTGATAAATTGAGGGTTCGGCGAGCGCAGCAAGCACCCTTGGTGAAACCTCCACGGGTCCCGCAGTCATAAGGAGCTTTATTCCCTTTCTCGCAGGGTTGAATTTGTTAATGGCCTGATTACTTTCCATTCTACTGACCAGCTTCCTTGATTGCTTTCAGAATCAGCTCTGGCTTTAATGGTAATTCCCTGATCTTGACGCTGAAAGGAGTCAATGCATCCTCAACGGCATTTGCAACGGTCGCGGGAGAAACTATGGTGCCTCCTTCGCCCAGTCCTTTCGTTTGGGATGGATTTTGCTCTGACAGAGTTTCGATATGGGAGACGTGTATGTCGGGGGTTTCTACCGCAGAGGGTAGCAGGTAATCGAGGAAATTCGAGCTAAGAGGCTGCCCGTCAGCAGAATACGGTATCTCTTCAAAGATAGCGCCTCCGAGTCCCTCTGCTATGCCCCCGTGCACCTGCCCATCTACCACGTTTGGATTGATTATTTTGCCGCAATCTTCCACTACGAGAAATCTCAAGATCTTGAATTTTCCCGTTTCGACGTCTACTTCAACCTCGCAAAAGGTCATCGCGTTGCTCCAAGTCGCTGGAGTACTAGGCTCGTAGTACATCGTTACTTCAAGGCCCGGTTCCATTCCTTTTGGAAGTTTGTCCGGTCTTCGCAAAGCGGTGTTTGCGATTTGTGCAAGTGTAATGCCGAATCGAGAGGATCTCATATCCGGAGGAGTGCCTTTGACAGAGAAAATTCCGTTTTCAAACAACTCGATGTCATCGTAGCGAGCTTCAAGAGTGTGCGCCGCAATTTTCTTTGCTTTTTCCCGCGTTCTCTCCGCAGCAACTATGGCCGCGCTGATTCCAAGAGGAGCGCCACGGGAGCCCCAGGTTCCGTGCCCGTAAGGAATGACATCGGTATCGCCGTAAATCACTCGGATTTTGTCCAGCGGTACCTTAAGTTCGTCCGAAACTGCTTGTGCAATCGTCGTTTCGGAACTCTGTCCGTGCGGCGCTAGGCCGGTCAGAACCTTGACAGTACCGTCGGGTTCCACGCGAACCGTTGCAACCTCGTACCCAAGAGTCACGGACCCGGCGGGACCTAGGATTTCTGAGCCGATCCCGCCGATTTCTATCAGCGAGGCAATTCCTATTCCTCGGTAGACTCCTTTACGGCGAAGAGCTTCGTGTTCTTTTTTGAGCTTGTCGTAATCCACCAGCTTTGCTCCTTTCTCGAGCGATTCCGTGAGGCTGCATTTGTCATAGACTAGTGCAGTAGAGGTCGTGAATGGAAATTCGTCGTCTCGGATCAGGTTCTTCATCCTTACTTCGTACGGATCAAGCTCCAGTTTGTGCGCGAGAATGTCGAGCATTTTTTCCATCACGAAATTAGCAGAAAACATCCCAGGTCCGCGAACAGATCCCATTGGAGTCTTGTTTGTCAGAACAGCATAGTGCTCAAAGTGGTAGTCTTTGAAGCGGTAGGGTCCGGGAAGAAAAGCTCCAGTAATCATCGTGAAGGTGAGTCCGCCCCACGGCGACGCGCCGTACGCGCCCATGTCGGCGATCATTTTGTCCTTGACGCCAAGTATTGTCCCGTCTTTCCTTGCCGCAACCTTCACGTAGTGGATCTGCTCCCGCTCTTGGACAGAAAATGAAATATCCTCGGTTCTTTTTTCAATCCATTTTATTGCGATTCCCGGAAGAAGACGCGACGCAGCGCAAACAGCAACATCCTCGGGGAAAATGTGACCCTTCAGCCCAAAAGCGCCCCCGACATCAGGCATCCTAAAGCGAACTTTATCCTCATCCATTCCAAGTATCTTCGCAAACAAGGTCCTGCCAACGTGGGGAAACTGCACCTGGCTCCAGACGCTGAGCTTTCGCTCGATTGGGTCGTAACGCGCCATTACCGCGCGGTTCTCGATCGGAGCTGCAGTATGTCGATGGGTCTTGATTTTCTCGCTGACGATAACATCGGCTTCTGAAAATGCCTCGTCGACGTCGCCGCCTTTTATCTCGGCTTGCTTCAGAATGTTGCTTTCCCAACTATCGTAGAGCTTTATCGAATTTGGATCGAGCGACTTCTCAGGGTCTACAACCGCTTCAAGTGGTTCATAATCAATTTCAACAAGAGACACAAGATCTTCTGCCAAGTATCGTTCTTCGGCTAGAATGAGTGCAACTGGCTCTCCTACGAATCGAACTTTGTCTTTTGCAAGGCAGAAGATTTCAGGAATCGGTGCCTTGTGCTCCTCAGGTATCGGAAGTTGATTGACTTTTCCCTCGAAATCCTTCCAAGTAAAAATTGCGACGAACCCCACGACATTTTCGACTTTGGATGTATCAACGCTCTTAATTTTTGCGTGAGGATAGGTGCTGCGCACGAATTCGGCGAATACCATTTTCGACTCTTTCAGATCTTCGAGATAAGATCCTGCTCCGGCAAGAAGCCTGGGATCCTCGATCCTCTTGAGGGGCTGACCAACTAGCTTCATTGACAATTTTTGATTTGCACTTTTTGGAGACTCGTTTTAAGAGATACTATTTCCGAAATTTGTTTAGGAAGGTCAGTCATTATTGTAGTTTAAGTCCTTAACTTTTATCAGGACTGTTCGCTGATCAACTTTGATCAGTCTCGTCTCGCAAATTCTATCGCAAGGATACCGGTCAATACTTAATATCGCTGCGCCTCTTGTGAAAACTGACATTTACTTTGAAGGAAGAAACTAGAGACTATTTGACCAAAGAAATGGGGAGAGTACATGAGGTTTTTCAGACCCTAGACAAGTACGATCCGAATCTCGTCGACGCGCTTGCATCTCTCAGGAAAGCAGCTATACCCGCCATTGACGAAGAAGACTCGGTTCTCCCCGCAAAATACAAAGAACTCATAATGGTGGCCGTAGAAGCAGCCACTGGAAGAGGAGAAAAGGGCAAGAGCCACGCACGAAAAGCGGTAAGGGCTGGAGCGACGCCCAAACAGGTCCAAGAAGCGCTTGCTCTCTGCATCTATCTGGTTGGCATGAGCAGCTGGGTGGACGGAGGAATGGAGTGCGTTCTTGCAGCTGAGGAAGAGAGCGAAAAAGTGGCAAAGGGAGAGAAATTTAACTGGACTGCGGAAGTAAAATCCTCTACCCATTCAAAGTAAATTCATCCCTAATCAGACCTTTCAAAACAGCGTGCAGTTTGTATGAAATTCGGCGTACGCCTTCCAAACTCTGGCCCGCTTGCAAACAGATCGAATATTATTCAAGTAGCAAAGAAGGCTGAAAGCTTGGGTTATCATTCAATTTGGGTTCATGATCACATACTATGGGGTACCGAGCAGCACAGAACCCATCTCTCCGCGGGTTCTGCAGAAGCTTTAGACGAGTCACAAAAGCCGAATTTCTACGAGTCGATCACAACTCTTTCCTACCTTGCAGGATTGACCAGCCGGGTCAAGCTGGGCATTTCCGTACTCGTATTGCCGCTCAGGAACCCTCTCGTTGTAGCAAAGCAGCTTGCAAACCTAGACGTTCTCTCGGAGGGGCGACTGATCGTCGGAGTTGCACCGGGGGCGTCCATCATCACCAAAGGGGAATTTGACGCGGTAGGATCTTCCTACGAACAAAGAGGGAAAATCACAGATGATTACATCATTGCAATGAAGAAATTGTGGAATGACAATTTACCCTCCCACCAAGGAAAATATTCCTCATTCAAAGAAGTTCAGATGTTTCCAAAACCAGTTCAGAAACACTTGAAAGTTCTTGTTGGTGGCGGGGAGAGAGGAATAAGCGAGAGGGCGCTAGGACGCGTCGTCGAACTAGGAGATGGTTGGATTCCCGCCTACCTCACCCCGAATGAGCTTTCGGACGGAATTTCTATGGTAAAAAAAGCAGTCTCAGCGGTCAAAAAAGATCCTAGCGAATACGTTTTCGCGCACGAAATGTTCGCTGCCCTAGATGAGAATGCGACGGAAGCGCGTGAACTCGCGAGCAAGAGCCTATCCACGAATTTTTCTTCAGTAGAAGAAGGCATGAAAAGGAGCTTGGTGGGGAATCCAGAGGAAATTCGCAGCAAGTTAGGGCAGTACGAACGATCTGGAGTGAATCTCACTGAACTGAAATTCGTTTATCCGAACTTACCCTCTTTACTGGAAATGATGGAACTGTTCGCCGACAAGATTCTCTCCACGTTCAGTTCCTAGCTTCAACTTGTCACCTGCAAATTATTTCACTATTTTCAAATTGACAATTATCTGATGAAGCCCCAGAGATCGGGGAGACATTAGTGATTAATTAAGTTGAAAAGGTAACGTCTGACGAATTTCGTTATGAATCTGCCCCGCTTGCGTAAGGATCTCAAAGCATTGGTTGGTACATCAAATGTATCCGACGATTTCTACAAGGTTTCAAAATCCTGCTTGGATGAAGTTTCTCGAAGAGTCTTTGCGCTCGACAAGCTCGCGCCCTTTCTCGTCGCGCGGCCCATAAGATTAGAACAGGTTTCACAAATTCTGAAGTATGCAAGCGAAAATCGCATTCCTGTTTTTGTCAGAGGATCAGGCACAGGTTACTTTGGTGGGGAGATTCCGAGAGAATCTGGAATAGTGCTCGAAATGACAGGGCTATCAAAGATTGTTTCCCTCGATCGGGTCGGAGGATTCGTCACCTGTGAAGCAGGCATTACAGTGGCCTCCTTGAACCGCTTCCTGAAGAAACATGGTCTCTGGTGGCCGCATAATCCCGGAAGCCGTAACTGGGCGACCATCGGTGGTAGTTTGTCGTCGCTCGGTGTGGGGACATTTAGCGCACGGTACGGATATGCGCCCGATACTCTTCTTTCAATGAAAATAGCTCTTCCTAGCGGAGAGGTAGTCAAACTCGGAACAAAGGCAAGGCACGACATGTCATTATATAACATGCTGGATCTCTTCACCTCTGCTGAGGGATCACTTGCAATCATAGGGGAGGCCACTCTGAAGGTCTTTCCTTTGCCCAAGAACAGGAAGATATTGCTCTTCTTTTTCAAAAAATTGGAAACTGCAGTTAGGGCGTGTCGAGAGATCGCGACTAGTGGAATCTGCCCGGAAACTATTGAAATCGAAGACAGAGCTAGATTTACTTTGGAAGGTCTCGCTCCTTTGATTGAATTGGAAAGTCCAAGGGTTCAAAAATTGAAGCTTGAAGAAGTGGAAGCCGTGCTGCTCACCGGATTCAGCGGTTCTCGGAGGGTTACCGAGTTCGGAGCAAAAGAAACCGCGAAAATTTGCACTGATATAGGCGGCAGATCAATCGAAGACAAAGCGATTCTTAATCTCTATTGGAAAGCCAAAACCCAAATCTCCTCCTGGAAACCGAGAGTTAAGGCAAATACTCTGAAGGTGCACACTTGCGTCCCTTCCATTCCGTTCCATAATTTGCCACAATTCGAAAGTAAGTACATGTCGCTAGGAAAAAGACATCGCGAATTGACTCTTGCTGGAGTTGGCTATTACATTGCACTACCGAACTTCGAGTGCACGGCAAGCGCGAGAGTCATGTTTGATGAAAGTGATCCGGAAGCTCTAAGAGCGTACGAAATTTTCACTCGTGAAATTGCAGAAGAAGTTGTCAAAATGGAAGGAACGCCCGCCTCCACCTTTGGCATGGGAACAATCCTCGGCGACGTTATCCGCGATCTCGTGCCACGTTCCCAAACCGTATTGGCGGGAAGGCTGAAGCAAGCTCTTGACCCGTCGGGCATCCTCTGCCCTGGTAAGAAAATCAGATCTCCCCAGTCAACATTTCGGTCGTTGCGGAATGCTTCTACTCTGGTGGAAGCTCGTTAAACACAGCGTTGAGGTTGAGGTTTCTTCCCTTGTGGTAGAAGTAAGACGCGGCATAGATGGCTATTGCCACCGCGAAGATTGCGATTATGAAGATCTGAGCACTAGCTTCGAACGGTCCTATCGCCGGGTTGATTGCCGAGTTGTAAGCAAGGTACCCGAAAACAAAGAGTCCGATGACTCCCAGTATGGAAATTGTGGGTACGCCCCCGGTTTTCCCAGCCCATCCCTTGTAGATGTCTTTCTTCCGGAATGGGAGTACAATCGCTGCAATCGAAGTAAGCATCCAGACCAGCGCGAGCAGAAAGATAGAGTTCACTTGCGTTGAGAGAAACGACGTGAAGAATTCTAAGTACATCGGGATAACAGCGATCCCGCAAATCAAAGCAGCCGCGTAGATCGGAGTCCTGAACCTCGGACTAACATATGAGAAGCTTTCTGGGATGACGCGATCGAACGACCAAGACATTACGAGTCTGCTTAGGAATGTGAAACCGAGCCAGCTCCACCCCATATTTGATACGAAGAGGCCGCCAAAAATGAACCAAGCTAGTGCCGCGCTCGGAACTATCGCGCTGACAAAAATCGTGGGGACGGGCGAAAAGCCAAAACCTCCGGATGGCGCCACAGTCCAAGCTTCGATAAAGGAAATCGAAATTACATGATCGAGCAGATAGGTCAAAGCGAACCAGACTGCAATAGAAAGTAGCTCTGCTCCCACGAGGCCGTAAAGAAGGCTTCTTCTGGGATTCTTGATTTCGCCACCGACCATTTGTAATACTGGATAGGGACCAATGCTAACGAAAAGAAGCGGAATTATAAAGGAAAGGTTTGCAAGGCTAGCTCCGGGCGTGTACCCCGCCTGTTTAGCCTGAGTGAAGATGTTGCTGGTAGTGTTTGTGAAAGCTGCCGCATTGGCGTTGTAGTCGGCAAGGAATTGGCTGTGCGACGTGGTCAAAAAGATCGCGACGACTACAATCAAAGTGATAAAAGCGTAAGCGAAAAATGCATAGATGACATTCCTCAATAATCTGCCTCCCACGAGAGTAACGGCTGCACCTGCACCAAGAAGAATTAATCCTATTCCAAACATTGCGTACTTGTCGGGCGACGCTCCAAACGGAGTATAAGCGTTCCCGAGACTTGTCATGAAGGCGTTGTGAAGCACGCTTCCTGCAAACCACAGTTGGCTGCCTGATTCCGCAAAAGCCCAGTAGGGACCTGACCCAGCAGAGACGATAATTGCTATGAAGAAAAGAAATCCAGCAACGAATCCTACAATTGGAGCGATGGTTCTTGACACGAAAACGTAGTCCCCTCCAGATCTAGGCATAATGGCGGTCATTTGCCAGTAGAGCAATACTATGACAACTGCAATTACCGCCCAGACTCCCAAGCTTGCATAATAATTGACATTGCGATAATAAGTTGGAGTCACCCAGAAAATTCCAGCCCAACTGCTGAGCCATGGAAAGTAAGCTATGGCCCACGCGAAAACGGCGAATGCTGACAGTTCACGGATAAGTCCGGTAGCATTCCTTGTAAAGATCGATTGCTTTGCCGAATCTCCCGCCAAATATTTATCGAGTCAAAGTCAAAGTGGTCATATTTATTATTTCCAATAGTAATAGCAACCAGTCGTTATGACGCTTCGCGAAGAGAAAACTTGCAGATTTTAGCAGAATGCTCTGCTCAACTGAAGCGCGATAGAGTCTTCAGGAGCGAAAAAATCGTGTTGTGCTTCTGCTGGGTGAGCTCCGCCGCGTGGCGGAATTTTACTGAATCGAAAATTGAACCTTTGATTTCTACTAGACCATTGGCGAAAGCATCGTCTTGATCTATTTTACCTGTCAGAATATCGAAAAAGAGATCTGAGTTGCAGAAAAACGTAACGTCGGGATCCGTAACCTTTCCAGATTTAAACTCCACCTTGCCTTCGGTGAAAAGAAGAGAGAAAGGATCCTCTCCACTAAGATCGAAAAGAACGTTGCTTTCCCACCCAGAAATGAATTGCTTTGCGTCGGGAGTTCTATTCATGTAATCCGCAAGAACAGAAACTGCCCGACTAGACTTGCCAGCCAACTCTTGGAATCGCTCTGGTTTTCTTATTTAGTTCGCGCAGCCGAATTCTTCATTTTTGCAGCGGCGAGGATCGAATCTATTATTCTTCCGTAGCCGGTGCATCTGCAAATATTGCCCGCGAGAGCTTCTTTTATGTCGTTTTCATTTGGATTCGGGTTGTCGTCAAGCAGCATCTTCGTTGACATCATGACTCCGCTTGTGCAATAGCCGCACTGCAAGCCTCCGTTTTCAAGAAAGGATCTTTGAATTTCTGAAAGGGCTTCCCTGCTGAATTCAGATTCGCTTTCGGCTAGTCCTTCGACCGTCAGGATCGTCTTGTTTAGAGCGTATTGAGCTGGATACATGCAGGAGTAAACGGCCATACCTTCAACCGCTACAGTGCATGCTCCGCACCCTCCGTAGTCGCAGCCGCGCTTTGTACCGGTAAGCCCGAGTTCATCGCGTAGAATTCTTGACAGTGTATCGTAGGGCTTTACCTTGATATTGCGGTATCTTGTGCCATTGACCACAAAATCTATTGACGAAACTCGGCTAATCAATAAGATGAGCTCACACTTCCCTTTTGAAATCTAGCGCCCGCTCTGCTCATTCTCTATCGCTCTTGCGTAAGCCCTGCTCAAACAGTCTAGAATTACAACCGGCAAAACTTCTCTCTTGTATTCGCTCGAACCGTGAACCGACGGGAGCAGTTTTGTTTTAGCAAACATTGATTTTGTCGCCTCGGTGATCATTTTCTCATCTGGCACCTTGGCGAGGATCTTTTGTTCTATTTCTGGAGCTCGGATGGGCGTTCGTTTTATTCCTCCCAAGAATATTCGGACAGAGTTTACTTTTTTCTGATTCCCCCTGTCAACGGACAGCTGAACTGCAACGTTGACCAAATTAAAATCATACGCGGTCCTGCCGAATTTTACAAATGCGGAAGCGATATGGGAATTTTTTTCCGCTCGATGTAATGGAATTGTTACTTCTTTTACTATCTCGCCGTATTTCAACTTCGTAAGGAAAGCATCAATGTAAAAGTCGTCGAGATTTGTTTCAATTTCTTCAGCAGCCCCTTTGTCGGAGGGAGCGCGGATAATCGTCAGTTTGGCGCTGCACGCTAGGAGCGCGGTTGGTAGATCCACGATCGGAACAGAAATGCATACTTCTCCTCCGACTGTTGCCACGTTTCGAATCTGCAGCGGCCGGATTTCGCGAAGAGCATCGCCAATCGCTTCAATCCCATTTGAATCTCCGATCCTTGATTCCAAGAGTTGCTGAAGCGTTGTGGTCGCGCCAATTCTTACAAATGCGCTTTGTTCGTGATCGATGTAGCTCAGCCCGAGCTGCATTATGGAAACAACTGTCTTTACTTCCGGGATGTAGCCTCGTCTTGCTAGCTCGTAAAATCCTGTTCCCCCGGCGATGATGTGAGCTCGCTTTCCTTCGGCTTTCAATTTTTCAAGGACTTCGCCCTTATCGCTTGAAAGGACAAAGTCATTGGGTCTAAAAAGTGCCAACGCTCAGAACTACCAAGAGGGTTTAAGCTGAACTGCAATCATCAACAGGAAAAAATAGAGTTGCCTTAACCTCGGTAACAATCACTCGAATAGCCAGTTCCCATCTGAAATGATCTTTCTTCCGTCTATTTCTACAGTGGGATATCTTACCGTCGCGTCCAAATGCCACTTTGAGACGTTTTTTCCTCCCGGATAAGCATGGTGATTGTCGCCGAGTGCAAAGTGTATCGTGCCGAGCTTGCCTTTTTCAGAAAGCGTGCCGAACTTCACCAAGTGCCCCGATCCCAGGGAAAACTCTGCGACGACGTTTGATCCTTCATCGGCCGATGCAAGCACGCTCTTGAGCTTCTGTGCCTCCTCTCCGCCTGTGATTTCGTAGGCTCTTCCGTTCTTTGCTTTGACGGTGATGTAGCTCTTTACTCCGTACGGCGCAACTACGTTCATCACTCCGTCCATCACAATTTGGCCGTTCGCGGTATCTTCTACGGCGGCGAAAGCCACCTCACCCCAAAGTGGCATTGGTCCCATCATCACTCCTTTTTGCCTTACAGGCGTGACCTTGAGCGGCGGTCTGTCTCTGATCGAGAGATTTAGGTCAGTGCCCTGCTTTGAAGTGACGTGAATCCTATCGACGCCCTTGAACGTTTCAATAAGTCTGTCCGTTCTTTGCTCGACTTTGTCGATGTCGTCGTCGGTGAGTCCCCAGCCGCCGAGGCCCTCCTCCACCGAAGCTATCTTCACCTGATTGTCTACTGCTTCTCGAACCGTAGTCGTATGAGCGAACCTGTGGGCATAGTCGATTTCTGTCTTGATGATGATGATATCGGAGTTTTTCACAGCCTCAGAAACGTGCTTTGGTGGCTCTGGAATTCCCGGAATGAGTAGCCCCTGCGCTACGATAGGAGAGATGTCCATTAGAGCAACTTGCGCTCCTGCGGCGTTGGCAGCGGCCGCGAGAGCTTCTGCCTCGAGCTTGTGATTTCCGTCTGCAAGAACCAAGACGCACTCGCCCGGTTGAACTCGGTAGCCCTTTCTGATGCAAATGGAAGCTTCTTTGACTGCGGGTATCAGAGAATGCATGATCGATCGATCTGGAGGTCTTTGATATTTTAAAGATCCCTTTTTCACTGTTCCGTATTGTAGGCTAATTCGATTATCGTATGCTCCCCAAGTAGCACCCGCCAGGTTTTAGGTTAATATTGCTCTAGAGACGAGGACTATACATGAGCAGCCTCCGAGAAGGATCGGATAGTCTCGGCGAGATAATCGACCGTTTAATTTCAGTGCCAGTTTTCTCCGGTTCATCTCTCGCCAAGAAACCCGTTGTGATAGATCTGTACAATGCTGCAAGATCTAA
>JASHSF010000069.1 GCA_030036955.1 Nitrososphaerales archaeon | reverse complement strand
CCATTGCCACTGATCTCAACACGGGCTTCATCACAGTAATCTGGGTAATCATCGCTTACCTTCTAGTCAATACCGCTCTCGTGCTAAGCCTCGGCCGCTTGGGAGACATGTACGGACGGAAACGAATGTACAACATCGGTTTTGTTGTTTTTACGGTCGGCTCTGCCCTTTGCGGGCTTGCGTTTTCAGGAATATCGCTCGTCGGCTTTCGTGTGATTCAGGGAGCCGGTGCGGCCTTGCTCACTGCAAATTCGTTTGCGATTCTCTCGGAGGCTTTTCCAAGAAATGAAACCGGCAAAGCTTTCGGCGTTAACGCCGTAGTCTGGAGCGTCGGTTCTGTTCTGGGAATTGTGCTCGGAGGAGTCATCATCACTTACACGACGTGGCGCCTCATATTCTTGATCAACGTGCCGATCGGAATATTTGCTACGGTATGGGCGTACATGGCGCTCAAGGCGGGCACGAAGTCGACCGTCAGGGAAACTTTCGACATTCCAGCTGCAATAATGTTCACTTTGGGACTGTCGTCAATCCTGCTCGGCGTTACCTGGGGATTAATCTACACTTGGACGAACGCCCAGACGTGGGCGTTTTTTGCGCTCGCACCGGTCTTTTTTGCAGGGTTCGTGATCTGGGAGGAAAAATTTGCAAAGAACCCCATAGTGGATTTTTCTCTTTTCGCGAACAGAATATTTTCTTTCTCCATAATCGCGGCTCTATTGCAATCGATGGCAGTCTTCAGCGTTAACTTCCTACTGATATTCTACCTGGAAGGAGTCGCGGGATTATCGGTTCTCAACGCGTCCTACCTCATCATTCCGCTAGCCGTGGCGAGCGCGTTCTTTGGCCCTCTCGGCGGAATGCTCTCGGATAGAATAGGACCGAGAATAATTTCAGCCGTTGGACTAACCGTCGCTTTCGGAGCGCTCATTCTTTTCAGTCAACTGACTGTTAGTACTCCTACGATCTACATTGCTGGAATTGAGCTGATGGCCGGTTCTGGTCTAGGATTATTCTGGCCATCCAACACTAGCGCAATAATGTCTTCGCTCCCGCCAGCGCGCTACGGCGTAGGATCGGGAATCATGAACACGTTCAGAAACACCGGGATGATCATGAGCTTCGCTCTATCCCTTACTGCTGCCACTTCTGTGATTCCGGCCTATATTGTATACCAACTATTCGTCGGAGATCTGGGTCACGGTGAGTTTACGAGTTACGCAGTTTCATATCTAAGCGGGGAAAGCTTCGCGTTTGAGATCGCCGCTGTACTCTTGATAGCCGCAGTCGTGTTTTCCATCCTAGGTGCTGCTTCGAAGTCTTCAAAGAAGCAGCTAACCCAGCTTCCGAAACAAGAGAAGGCTGCCGCTTAATTGACTTTCGTTATTGAAGCAAGCCAAGCTCTTGCGCCTAACGGTCCGGCGAGTTTTGGATCATTGTTCTCAAAACGCACACCCTTGATGTAGTTGATTTTCCAACCATCAGTGAATTTTTGTGCAAATTCGTTCTTCGGAACGCGCCGCGGCCCCCAGTCACCTTCTTGCAGGTCGCTAAAGCACATCACGACGTAGGTGCCTCTAGGTTTGAGCAGCCTGAAAAGATTGGATACGTAAGTATCAGTATCTTTTCCATCAAACGCGTGATAAAGACCGGAATCGATAATGGTGTCGAAGGGCACTTCCTTCAGCAATTCTGGGGATGGATTTAGGGCATCCGACAAAATGAATCTTACTTCTCCCTTGGTTTTTCGCAGAGTCGCTTTAGCTTTTGCTTTTTCTAATGCTCGATTTGAAAAATCAACTCCTACCACTTGAAGTCCCCGGCTCGCGAGATAAAGAGAGTTCTCGCCGGTGCCGCAGCCGCTGTCCAAGATTTTTCCCTGTAGCTCGCCCTCCGAAGAAATTCTCACAAACTCTCTCTGCGGCCTTCCGATGTCCCATGGAGGTACTCCAGCGTACATGTCGTCAAAGGAAGGATTTTCGGCCAACACTGATCGCTTTTTTTCTTCATTTGCTGTTCATATAGGAATTGTCTTTATGGAATTCGTAGCCATGACAATTTGATCTCAAGCAGAGATCACTTATTTTGCATCATATCGATAACATCCCGGCAAAATCTGCATCGAATGGGGGATTCAAACGCCAAATATTAATTTAATATACTGGTACACATCTCAAGATTTCTAATTTGTCAGGTTCAGACAAAAATCCTGCTCAGCAACAGATCTTCGTAAGACAAGCAACGGGTCTTGTGAGGCAAATTGGGGGGCTTGAGGCCCTCGGCATGACCATCAACCAGATGGGACTCCTCTACGTTTTCAACGTCATTGCATTTGTTCCCGCGTTCTATCCAAACGCGAATCCTGTGGTCGAGCCTTTATTCGGATTCCTTCTCGTATTGCCGATAGTAGGCATGTACGTTCTTTTCTCGATTGGAATTGCAAGAACGGGCGGCGATTACGTCTGGGTGGGTAGGACGCTTCATCCGAGCGTTGGATTTGTCACAAATTTTGCCTTCACTCTGATCGTTTTGTCAGTAGTAGGCTCGGTTACGCCATGGATAGGTCAGTGGTCGATTGGCGAGCTCTTCTACGACTATTCCATTATTTATCGAAACTCTTCCTATCTCAGCATAGCGAATGCGATGCAGAACCCAACGAACGCATTCATTGTTTCGGCGATTTTCATGATCATAGCTGGGCTGGTGGTTCTGGCAAGTACAAAGCTGGCGGCGAGAACAGTAAAGTACTGGACGTTTATCTCGATTGTCATAGGAGTAATTTTTATTCTAACTGTTCTTTTGGCAGGCGGCTCAGCGACTTTCGCAAAGAACTTTAACACTTTGTCCGGGTCGAACATGACTTACTCTCAGGTTGCCACTACGGGGGAGACCCAGCTTGCAAGTTACAACGGCGTTCCGCCGGTGTTCAGTACCGCGACGCTTTATGCTGCTGCCCTTGTCGGCCTGCTAGGTTTTCTGGGGTTCAACTCTTCGGCGTATTTTGCCGGGGAAGTTAAGCAAAGCCGAAAGACACAGATATTTGCACAGTTAGGCGGCACAATTATTTACACCGTCTTCATTACTGCCATCATCGCGACCGAATATTTTGGCGCAGGGCCTGCTTTTGTGAACGCGCTGGGTGGGATGTGGATTTCGGGATTCGGGAACTACCCATTTCTTTCGGGTACTCCTGGTCTCGCATCCGGCCTTTCGATATTCTGGACGCAGAATCCGCTGCTCGTGGGGATCTTCAACATCGGCTTCGGTCTGACGGCGTTCATTATGGATATCACGATATTCTTCATGCTCGCGAGGAACCTCTTCGCGTGGTCCTTTGACAGAATCGTGCCAACTACATTCGCTGACGTTAACCAGAGAACAGGGACCCCGATTAAAGCCGTAACCGTTATGGTGTTGGTCGGGTTAGCATACTGCTACATCTTCTTGAAGACAAACATCCTTTCGGGCCTTTTCAATTATGGAACCGCAGGCGAATTCACATGCTTCTTGATAGTGTCTATTGCAGCAATTGTCTTTCCATTTAGGAGAAAGGACATTTTCTCCATCTCGGAATCTCCAGCGAATAAGAAGATAGGAAACATACCACTTATCACAATATGCGGAGTTTGCGGATTCATTGTATCGATCGTAACAATCTACGCCATACTTTTGCCGCAAATCGGTGGATCGATGTTCTACAGCGACTTCTTCTACGGCATTGGGCTGACTTTCGTCATCGGAATAATTGTCTTTGTAATTGCCTGGGTAGTCAGAAAGTCGCAAGGAATAGATCTGGGATTGCTGCAACGAGAAATCCCCCCCGAGTAAGCTCTCATTGCAATCAGGTTTATGCAACGATTCCCTGATGCGACGCTATGGCTAAGAATCCGTCTATCCCTCCCTCTGAGTTTAAGAGCAGAATCAAAAATACAACTCGCGGGATGGAAGATAAAGGACTAGATTATCTAGTTGCTTTCTCGTGTTTTCCCGAAAGAGAGGGGCATCTACAGTACCTAGTAAATTACCACGGCGCGTTTCCTACCAGCCAGCACGACGAAATTTACAGGGGTCTTGGTTATAGTGCCCTAATAGTTTCCGGAGACGGCTCTACGACTCTCTGCCCCGGGTTACTTTTTGCTACGGGCGATTTGATGGGGGTTGACAAAATCCAAGCTTCTGAAGATCTGCCATCATCAGTATCAAAATCAATTCTCAGCTCTATAAAGCGGGGAAAGAGAAAATCCGGCACGACAGTAGGCATAGTAGGGGCTGACATTCTCCCCTATTCATATCTCGAAGAGCTAGAGCAGTTTATTTCAGCGAAGAGCCAGTCTCAAGGCGGCGTTATTTTCAAAGACTCAGAAGAAATACTCCTACACCAGAGAATGACAAAAAGCGACCCGGAGCAGCGTGTAATGCGTAGAGCTTCTGAGATAGCAGATGCAGCGATTTTAGCGGCTTTTGACGCAACCCGAGAGAGAGCGCGCGAATGCGACGTCGGAATGGC
>JASHSF010000001.1 GCA_030036955.1 Nitrososphaerales archaeon | reverse complement strand
TCGTAGCCGAGGTACCATCCAATTCCGGCATTCGCTGGTCAATTATCAGCAAATCCACATCCCTGTCCTTTGATATTCGATTCACGGCAGCCGCTCCGTCATATTCCAGGCCGGAAACAGTGAAGCCAAGGTTCGACAATATGAGCGAGTAGAGCTTCGCAATCTGTGTCTCGTCGTCCACTATCATTATTCTCTTCTGGGCTAAATTGGAATCTAGCGCGGGTACCCTTCGTTTGTCGTCTGGGGACGAGGCCGCGAGAGTAAACGATTTACCAAGGATTTGATAGTCAAAAATGCCTCCTGATGGAGAGATGATAATCGGTCTTCGTGCGACCCAAAGAGCCCGCTCCTCCCTCTCTATTGGCGTGGCATCCATTTCAGAGAATGAGGTTCGCAAAACAAGGCGGTTTTAAAACTGTTTTTGCTCTTAGCTCAATTGCACGCAAAGCCCGGATAGAGGTCCCGTCAAAATTCCTGAGCATCGACCATCTCAGTCGCAGCGGCTTGCTTTTGTGAAAGTGCAATATATTCATGGATGACGGTAGTATGATTTTCACCATTGGCCACTCGACGCTAGAGTTTTCCGACTTTATTGTTCTCCTTAGGAGCAATGAAGTAAGCTTGATTGTCGACATTCGTAGGTATCCGATGTCGAGGCGAAATCCCGCCTTCACCAGGGAAAAGCTTGCAACAACCATCCCTCAAAATGGAATGGAATATCTGCACATTGAATCTCTGGGAGGATGGCGAGGGATTTCAAAGAAAACCTCTCGAGATTCAGGTTGGAGAAATTCAAGCTTTCGAGCGTATTCTGAGTACATGCAAAGTCCAGATTTTCTGAAAGGTCTGAAGCAGCTGATGAATGTTGAAGCCAAAGCGCGCATGGCGGGAGGAAAGGTAGCAATAATGTGCGCAGAGGCGATTCCATGGAAATGCCACCGGATGCTCGTTTCCGACGCACTCACTGCAAACGGATTTCGCATAGAACACATCATCGCCCGTGAAGAATTACTTCGGCACAAAATGACCCCGTCCGCGCGGTTGAACGAGCCCACTAGCGGTATAATCTCTGTAAGCTACCCGCACCTAGATACGGCGATCTAGATCAGATTTCCACCTGGCAGTTCAATCAAATGTATGCAAGAGGTGTCTCCGGACAGGACGCATCGTTCTAACTTCACGTCCTTAGTTCCCAGGGCGACCTTTATCAATTCGGCGTGCAACCCCTTGCACATTAGATCCGGGAACCTTTTCGCGGCCTTGAGCAAAGGACAGTTGTGGCTCACCAGGCGAACTGTCTTAACCTCAGTTCGCTCTATGTTGCTGTCGAAGCCAAACTTTGCCATCGAGGTATTTAGGCGCTGAACTTTTTCGTCGAAATTCGACGTGTCGCCGATAAAAGGAATTTCTGCCCGCTTCGGCTGCAGCATGTCAGAGGCAACCCGATTTAGCAAGTTTTCGACAAAAGATCTGTCTGTGGACGCAATCAGCTTCTCGATGAGCGAATTGAGAACTAGCTCGTATTGCCTCGGGAACATTTCCCTGCCGAATTCGCTCAGGGAATAGAATTTTTTGGGGCGACCAATACCATCCCTAACAAATTCCTGAACTACTATACCTGCAGCACAGAGCGACTCCAGGTGTTTCCGAACGGCGCTGACTTGAATCTTCAGATCGGAAGCGATTTGATTAGCAGTTTTCCTCCGACTCTCGTGTAGTTCATCCAAGATTTTAGCCTTAGTTGGCCCCACGAGAGGGATATCATTCAAATCTTTTTCGAATAACCAAATGCTGATTAGATATCTTTTGGTATTTATATTATGACGCTCAAACCGCAAATTTACGTCAGAAGTGCATTCCTATTTCAATATCCACGTATGATACAAGCCCACAGATCTAGACGAAAGTTCTTTTGAGTGCATTTCTACGATTAAGTCATGACGATTACTGAAGCACTGGGTCAACCAAGAGTTCAAAATACAAAGCGATTGCGCTTGCGCTTGATTGAAGCCGGAGATGCATCTGCGATGTACGCCATTAAATCAGATTTTGAAGTAACTAGACGCTACGGGGCTGAGGCACACCGCACGATGGAACAAACGCGCAAGTGGGTTGCAGACAGAATTGCCGATTACCAAAAGCGCGATTCAATTATGTGGGTAATAGAACTTGGATCCGACGGGCTAGCGATCGGATCGGTCTGCTACTGGCATTTCGAGTCGGACTTTCACTCCGCGGAGATTGGGTACGAACTGAACCGTGCTTATTGGCACAAGGGAATTATGAGCGAGGCGCTTCCACCGATCATTTCTTACGGCTTTGAACAGCTAGCCCTCCACCGCATCGAGGCGACTCCCCTTTCAATCAATGATCCCTCTAAAAATCTCTTGATCGGCCTCGGGTTCGAGCACGAAGGCACTCTGCGAGAGCGAATTTTCTTTCGCGGCAGTTTTTACGATCAGCTCTATTTCGGGCTATTGAGACCTGATTGGATCGACAAAGGCAAGAATACTCGACTAGCGGCAACGGAAAAATAGCCAATCGATGAATGTATTCTCCTCAACAGCTTTTGATCAGCATAAAATCGAGCGATTTGACGGAACCGCAACTCGCCGAGATCGCGCTTGCAATTCAAAATCGTTGGCAGATCCCGGTTTTCGTGAAGATGCACGAGATTATGATCATTGATGATGAAGAGGTTGAAATGACCCCGGGAGTCGTAACGGTGCCGCTCGATTCTAGGCAGCTGGAGAAGGGGTTTGAAATGATCCTTCATAATCTCGACATGAACCGCGCTTTCACGATCGAAAAAAAGGGACGCGACAAATTCAAGCTGAATCTCGTCGATCCGGAAAACATTCCCGCATGGATGAACGACATAAATAAACCGATGCAGCCACCGGAAGGAACCTTTGCTTGTCCGCACTGCGGAAAACTGTTCAACACCGAAATCGAAATGAATCTCCACCAGAAGCTGCACTACATCATTTAAACATCCGAAATCCATTGAACGTCTCGAAATCAGTAAAAATGTCCCCGTCTGACCATTCACAGGAATTTTTCGAGCATCGCTTTCACTAAGGAAAGTCTTTCGCGAATTCAGAGACTTGACGAAGTAACAGTATTCGCTTTTTTCGCATTCGGGACCCGCCCGCCGTTGAGAAATCACCCCCTATATCTATTAATAGAGTACCGAAGGCAATGGCAGGTGCTACTTAAAGTGGTAGCGCAAGCAAATACCAATGAAATCAACCGCGATAACTTCGTAACGTCACGAAATCTTTGATAAGAATTTGCGCTCGAATGCGCCCTAATTCGGCGAGCGCGGAGCAACCGCGAAGCTTCTAACTGCCGAGAGCTTTATACTTTTTCAGAATCGTTTTCTCTGAATCAGTTACCTTTCCGGCTGGGATGACATTCTCTTGCGGTATCCTGAACGAAGAAATTAGCTTTCGCTCGTCGTCCGACATTATCCCTCCCTTGGTCGCTGTTTTCAGCTCGTTGAGCCAGTCCTCGCTTCTAGGTAGCTCGTCCACTTCGGGTTCCTCGTCGGCAGAGTAGTACAAACCTGCGATTTGTTCAAGCTTTGCAGGATTTTTCGGATCAAGTATTGACGTAGGTGTTTTTCCCTTACTCTTTTCCGGGACGAACTTGCCGAACTTGTATCCGACCCAGTACACGATTTTTGTGGGATCAATTCTGATTAGCCTGTATTTGTAGAACTTTCTTTCAGGAGGAAGGTCCTTTCCCTTCAGGTAGAAGCTCATGTAACCTGGGTACTTGTTGGAATACTGCGCCATCGCGCCCCTGGTCACAAATGACGTGACGAGTTTCGCAAAACTAAAAATTGTGGCGTTGCCCTGAAACATCGCGCCGCAGCAATCAAGTGTCACCTTCTTGTTATCGACAAGGAAGGACACTTTTGGGTTTGCCTTCATCAGCTTCATTTTCGCGGAGCCGTTCGGTGTAATCATGTAGATCTTGTTGTTGTCATAGAAGAACGCAACAGGGTAGCTGTAAATGTCGCCCTTCTTCGAAGTAACAGATAGAATTCCCAGGCCCTGCTTTTTCAGAACGTCAACGACCATTTCGGGAACGGGAGCGCTCGTGGAAGCAGCTTCTTCAGACAATTGAAACCCATCTTTCGGTATTTTCAGCGAGTCTGGTCGTAAACTTCTTCGGTCGAGTAGATTTCGATGCCCTTGTCCTTTATAGAGTAGGGCCTGGGCTTGATGTCCACTTTGGACCCGCGCATTTTTGAAATTTGAATGGTCCTGGTTCCTCCGCGCATTATTCTTAGTAGAACGACTCCCTCCGCGAGATACTCTTCGGGCTGCAGGATTCTATCTGCCCCGGTGCTGCTGAGCTCGCTTGTCATCAGGCAAGTTGCTTGAGTTGCAGTAAGCGTCTCGACGATATCGAGAACAACTGGCCTCCTCTCGTCGACTGCAGGGTACCGAAACACGAGGTCAGAAATGGAATCGATCACGACGCGTTTTGGGGCAAGTTTCTGTATTCCGTCCTGAATCATGTCTATCAAATTGACGAGGCTCAGCTCCCTCCCGCCCACCGGAATTCTCCCGACCTTCGCCTGCTCGGGAATACGCCTAACTTCGGTTGCGTCAATATACGCGAACTTGCCCTGTTTCTCGAGCTCTTGAAAATCCATTCCGAGGGCTGCCATTTCGCTCATGAAGCGGTTTTGGGGCTCGTTCATTCCTATGAAGACTCCTTTTTCGTTCTGCTCGGTTGCTCCGCTATACAGGAACTGCGAGCAGAAAATCGTCTTTCCAGTGCCTGGCTCTCCGAGCACTAGCACTATTCGACCGTCGGCGAAACCTCCGTCAATTATGGAATCGAGACCGGGAATCCCAGTAGGGAGCTTTCGACCCGTTGCTGCTGCATTTTGTTGTGTTGACATGTTGAATCAGAACTCCTATAGTTTACTTTTCGTAGAACATTGCTGATGAGAACTTTGCCGAAGGGTTGCTTTCTTAAGGCTTTCATTTCTCGATTCCACTAATTTGGCACCTTCATTCAGATGATCGTGTAATATCGCAATGTCAGGGAGAGTACTATCTCGACCGACAAAACGGACAAGTACATATTCAAAGTAAAATTGTACCTTTGGGGTAAAACTGGATAGTTGTTAGAGAAGGGAAGCATAACTTAGCACAGAGAATAAGGGAGGTATTAGAAATGGCCTGTGCAACTGTTGACAGAGTCTTCTTTTCGATGTACAGTTATCTACGACGCCGTCATGATCAATCCAAGTCTGAGTTATCTGGGGAAAACCGTCCCTCGTTAAAGCAGCAAGGTTCGCATAAACTTCGGATTCAGTGACGGATTTGATTGGTTCAGGTATTCCCTTTATTCAATTCGTAAGTACGAGCTTTGCTAAAATTGTTAGCGCAGGTTAGACTATTTTCGCCTGTCTATGACCTGCGTCCAAACAACTTAGTCGATCTGACGTACCCCTTTTGGAACGTAATCAAAGAACCTTTCGACTGACTTGTTATTCGTCCACTCTGAGCGCAGCCGAGTTTTTTTCTCAGCTCTGCGCATCGTTGATAGTAACACCCGATTTAGATCTCTTGCGCTTTGCCCTTCGAGCTTTGCTTTGATTTCGAAACCTCCGTCTGTGATCTGTATATTACCGTTGGCGCCAATTAGTTCGTCAAGGATTGGTTTCACAGCTTCTGGTTTCTCCGTGCTTACTTTTGCAGTAAGATCAAAACTCTTCATTGGCAATTTTATTTGACTGCGTTTGATATGCTGAAAGGATTTTTACGCCTATTTCTGTACGACTTGCATGCACGTAGAATTCATGAACAAATAACTTTGTAAAAACCGGACAGTTAGCAAAAATAAAGCTCGTGTTTTCAGCGACTCAGCCTCTGAAATTAATTCTGCGCTTCAATGTAATTTGTAACGAAAGATGGAGAAAGAGTAAGCGCAAAGGACGAGAAGTATCGCGACTCCGACCGAGAGATACGCGTCGTTCAGGCTATACTGGATCCAGAAAAAGCTCGTGAGCAGCGGCCCAAGGATGATACCGATATCTTCAGCCGCTCCATAGAGACCCATTGCAGTTCCTACGTATCTTTCCGGAATTCCAACCATCATCAGAGATAAAGAGAACGGGCTAATCCCGGAAAAGCAGGCCCCCGCTGCGAACGCGAGTCCCTCGATTGCCCAAATGTCCCGGGTAAAAGTAAGAATCACGAAGAGAGCAAAGTTTGCAAGAAGCGCTGTAGCTATCCACAGCCTCGCCCTGTTTGCCCCCAATCTGGAGAACAGCGGTTGGAAAATTGCGGTTGACAGTATGAATAACGTGACAAGTAGTCCAGCTTCGAATGTTGACGCGCCAATCGATGTCGTCTTCGTGACAACGATTTGCATGATGCTTGTGAAGAATGTCCAGCTCATGAAAAGAGGGATCGCAACCAGGCCGAAAAGCGGCAAACCCATCCAGCTGAGACGGGGCCTCTGTCTTTTCTCCAATGAATCCCGTCGAGGTACAATCGTGTCCTCGCGCGAAGTCCATTGCCGGTAAATCAGGAGCGCGACTATAGTGATTCCAGCCATAACAAAAAAACTTCTTTCAAAACCTATCACCTTTCCAGCAGCCGTGCCCAAAAGAGAGCCAATCACAAGAGAAGTTGAGAAAACTGAACCCAGTAATCCGAATCCCCGTGCCCATCCCGTTGATTCGCTATTTCCAATGATCATTGACCTCATGGCTACAGCGATCGCGGGAGCGGAGATCCCGTACAAGAATTCGATGCCGATCGCGCCGGGCGCGGTTCTGATAAACGGGAAGATTACGTACGTTATTGCCGTAAGAAGCACGATCGGTGGAATCAGCCTTGTGCGACCAAATCTATCAAAGAGGAACCCCCAGAGAATCTCGAAGAACAGCACGCTCACCCCGTTTAATGCCAGCGCAATACCAATTTCTATAATTGGAATGCCAACCGAGGCAAAGTACAGTGGAACGATAAGCGTCGCAATTCCTCTGGCGGTGTAATACACGAAGAAGAAGCTGAGAAAAGGGAGGCGTGCTTTAAAGTTCGGAGTTGCTACGCCAATCCCTTTCGCTGTCAAAGTCTTTTTCGAGTGCACATCGACCCTTCATAGTTGATATAATTACTGCGCCAACTTTGCGCGTGAAAATTCTAATTTCATTTTTCATTTTCTTACTATCGAACGATCTCCCGATCTAAATCAACATCCAAAACTTCCGTCTTGAAAGTACAAAGTTAGAACCTATTTCACCGATTTCAAAAGTCGATCAGAGATTACTTACGCATAAGTATTGGCTTGATTTCGTAAGGACAGCATGAAAATAAAAAACGTGGAACCGATGGTTCTCTACGCTCAAGACGAAGAGATGGAAGGTGAAGCGAACGTCGGTGGATACACGGGATACCAAGTCATTGTGAGAGTCGACACGGACGAAGGAGTTTACGGTTGGGGGGAATCTTGCGTCGGGAGCGAGAACGGAGAAGCAGCTTACGCCGTCAAAGAGCTAATCGAACGTGGGATTGCGCCGAGAATCAAGGGTGAAAATCCGATTGAGTTCCGAAAGATCTGGGAGAAGCTTTACGATGCGACATACTGGTACGGCAGAAGAGGACTTGCTACCTTTGCATTGAGCGGAATAGACACTGCCCTCGTCGACATAGCCGGAAAGGCACTCGGCGTCCAAGCATGCCAGCTATTAGGCGGTCAATACAAGAAAGAAATTCCTCTTTACGCGAGCTTGCTCTTTGACATGGATGACCCGGAGGGAACTGCTTTGAAAGGCCAGAAGTATGCACGGCTTGGTTACGCGGGCGTGAAATACGGTTGGGGAATGATACCGTCAAGGCCTTTTGGTGCGGATTTTAGAAAAGACGAAGAGATTGTTTCGCTAATCAGGCAAAGAATTGGCACCAAGACGTGGCTCATGGTAGACGTCGGGAGGTACGTGAATTGGCAGGTTCCCTACGCCATTAAGATGGGAAGAATGGTTCAGAAGTACGACGCCTTTTGGTTCGAGGAGGCCCTTCCACAGGACGATCTCGACGGGTACGCCGAACTTTCCAAAGCACTAGATGTTCCCGTGGCGATGGGCGAAGAGCTCTACACCGCGTACGATTTTAACGATGTGATCAAGCGGAGGTGCGCCGACGTTCTTCAACCTGACGCGAGCAAGGTCGGTGGGATCTCGGAAATGAGGCGGGTCATTGAGCTGGCTCACATCAACAATATCATGTGGGTCCCCCACAACTGGAGCACGGCCATCAACACTGCGGCTTCACTGCATCTCGCCGTGTCAGCACCGGACGGCTTCCTCTGCGAGTTCAAGCAAGAGCCCAACCCCTTGGTCAGCGATCTTGTGAAAACGAAATTCAATGTCAAGGACGGCAAGTTGCAGGTTCCAAGTGGTCCAGGTCTAGGAATCGAAATAAACGAAAGGGTCCTCAAAAAAATTAGGGCGGCTTGACCCAGCTCGAAAGATCAAAAGCCGACGTGATTAGGTTAGATTATAAGCTGTTTCGTTAAGGAGAAGATGTCTAATGATTCTTTCTTGTAGCACTATAACATGGGGCAAGCTTCGGCGAGCATCGCAGTTTGAAAAATCATTAGCTACGATAAAGGCGCTGGGATTCTCAGATACGGGAATAGAATATCCAATGCTCCCCAGATCGCTCAAGGAAAGTCACTCGCTCGGCGGAAAGGCCATCAAGAAGGCGGGTCTTACGGTCTCGGGGGTCGCGATTGATACTTCTCCCGTCATGAGTAGAATCGTTCGGGACTTTGGTTCGGCGATAGGCTGGCTATGCCTGTTCGAGAAGGATATCGATCTAGCAATCGAAAAAACGAAAAAGCTTGCTGAGGCTTGTACTAAATCCGGGGTGAGCATATCGCTTCACCCGCACATACGGAGCAATATCGAGACGACCGAGGACCTGGACAGAATAATGAAGGCCTGCGCCCCCAACAAGACAACAGTATGCGTTGACACTGCCCATCTCACAGGTCTCGACATTAGCATACCCAAGTTCATCAATAGATACAAGAGAGCGATATCGCTCGTTCATTTCAAAGATCTGCGGGTGAAAAAACCGCAGAAAGACGTGGATTATGCACTTGATTTCATCGATCTAGGCGAAGGCGTCGCAGATCTAAATGGGGCTCTGAAATCGCTCCGCGCTATAGGATACTCTGGTGCGATTATGGCGGAAGTAGACCATCCGGCAGACGGCAACCCTGAGCTTTCGGCTAAGAAGAACTATGCTTTTCTCGCATCTCTAGTGCGCTCACGTGGCGGCTGATGCATCAGCATTTCACGGTTCGAAAGCGACTTTCATCGATTGCTCGGTTACGGCAGTGCGCATGGCATCTTCAAATTTCTCCAGTGGATATTTGTGGGTCACAATCTTCTCGAACGGAAAGAGATCCGAAAAAGATTCCATCATTCGGAGAGCCTTTGCGTAAGAGAGCTCGGTCTGACCGCCACTTCCAATAATTGTAGCGTATTTGCCGGACACGAATTTTTGTACATTCAGAGTGGTGGTCTTGCCGCTATCACTGTAAATTCCCGCAACGACGTAGCACCCGAAAGGATTGAGGTATGAGAGTCCCTCTTCTACAACGCTTGGATCGCCGGTGCACTCGAAAACCACGTCAGCGCCTTTAGCCTGCAAGCCTTGGAGTACTTTCTCTCTTCGCTCCTCCCGTGAAAATTTGTCGGCATCAATCGACACATCGACTCTAAACTGCTGCATGAAACTTGTTCTGTACTCGGGCATTCCGACGACTACGATCCTGTTCACGCCAGAAATCTTGGCTGCGATGACATGTGCAAGGGCTAGGGGCCCGCTGCCCTGAATAACTACGTTCCCAAGGTACGAACTTCCTTCGCCCGCGAGTTGGAGGGAGTGCGATATGCGAGCGATTGAAGTGTACCCGACGGCCAGCACTTCCGCAAAGACCGCCACTTCGTCTGGAACGGAATCAGGTACTTTTGCAAGTTTGGTATGCGGCAGGAGGTACATCTTTTCCGCAAAACCTCCGAACAGGTGAGGTGCGTCCTGGGAGGAAATGCCCCAACCGTATGTCTCGCCCTTTTCGCAAGAAGGCCAACCAGGATGATTCTTGCAACCGTTGCACTCTTCGCACCTCAAATCTACGACTGGCACGACCCTGTCGCCCTGCTTGATCGGAGCCCCGGTCAAGCTCATCCTCCTAGCAGCGTATCCGCTGATCTTCTCGATTCTGCCGACGATTTCGTGACCGGGAATTATCGGGAATCTCGTCGGGAGACCGAAAGGATGTGATTTAATTTGATCCTGGTAGATGTGCTTGTCAGTCCCGCAGATTCCGCACAGGGATACCTCGAGGAGCGCAGCACTTTCCGCAACTTCAGGATTCGGGAATTCCCGAAGTTTCATCGAGCCCGGCGAGTCCATAATAGCAGCTCGTACGGATCCAGTCATTCCAACAGCCACTTTACTGCTGGATGTGGACCCAATTCTCGGTTCGAGCTGAGTTTGCTATTGCATCCATGATGAGACAGTTTCGATATCCGTCAAGAAACGTTGCGCCTTGAGGTCCGACAGGAGAGTCCTCGGAAATAGAAACTAGAAAATGATGAAATTCGTTGACGAACGTGTGTTCCCACCCAAAACCGCCACCTTGGTTCCACCAAAATTGTTTCATGAATGGATCGTCCCTCCTTAGGACGTTTATCGTATTGTAACCTCGGTTCTGTTTCTTGTTGAGGTAGATCAATAGTTCGTTCATCCTTTCGAGGTTAAATCGGACAGAGCCTTTCGTTCCGTACACCTCGAATCCCAAGTAATCCATTCTGCCAGGAGTAAGCCACGATGCTTCAAACACTCCAAGAGCTCCCCTCCTGAATTTCACTGTTGCGACCGTCGTGTCATCTACCTTTACTCTTTTCTTTTTGTGCGATCCCTCCGACACCGGTCTCTCTTTGATAATGGTCGTACTGGCTCCAGCGACCGCGGATACCTCGCCGACGAGGAATCTAGCCAAGTCGATTGCATGGGTTCCCAAATCGCCCAGAGCCCCGTACCCTGACATTGAGGGATCGAATTGCCACCTCATGGGCGTCTTTGGATCGTCGTACGTGCCGTTAGTCGTAAGATATGATCCTCTGAAAAACGTAATTTCGCCTAACTCACCTCCTTCGATCATTTGCTGAGTGAGTTTTACGGCGGGCAGAAATCGATAGTTGTAACCGGTCATATGCTTGACCTTAGCTCGCGCTGCAGCGTCGAGCATCTTCTTTGCATCAGAGGCCCTTCGAGCCAGAGGTTTTTCGCAGAAGAGATTTTTTCCGAGGCTCGCTCCAAGTATCATCGGTGCAGGGTGCAGCGCGACCGGTAGACAGTTGTCGACAATCTCCACTTTGTCGTTCCTCACGACATTTTCCCAGTCGCTGTGGATTTTCTCGTATCCAAACTTGGCAGCTTCGGTTTTTACGAGCCGTTCTGTTCTTCCCGATATTGCGACGAGTCGCGGCACTAAATTCATCGGATAATAAACTTCGGCAAGATCCCTCCACGCATGGGCGTGAACGCGGCCGATGGAATATCCGAGTACTCCTATCCCTATTTCCCTTGGCACGATGACTTTCGACGATCGTAACAATAAAAAGCGTTCTTTAGTGTGCTGTTGATTGCGTGACTCCATTGGAAAGAATCATTGCCCCAGTGCTTAGAGCACGGCGAAAAATCGTGACTGAAAGTTTCCCCAACCCGAGGATAGGTCCGTCAGATGCCTTGGTTAGAATGATCGGAGCAGCAATTTGCGGAACTGACAAGCACGTTTTTCAAGCTGGCGAGATTCGGCTCGGCCTCCCCGGCGACGTTGTAAAGCTTCCAGTGATCCTCGGCCACGAAAACGTCGGAGTAGTCGAGCGAATAGGAAGCAAAGCGTCGAAAGAGATGACTACAGATGGGGAGCAGATTCAGGAAGGAGAACGGGTAGTTATCTCTGCTGACATTGTTTGCGGCACTTGCTATTATTGTCGAAACATCTACGGGTACCCGTGGTGCCTAAATCACAAGAGCTACGGGGACGTGATAAGCTGCAAAGATCCTCCGCATCTTTTCGGCGGAATGGCTGAGAAGCTATTCGTACTTCCCGGAACTTTTCTTTTCCGAGTGCCCAAAAGCATGAGCAACAAAATTGCTGTGCTCACCGAGCAGATGGCTGTAGCCTACGGCGCTTTCGGGCGTGCTTTTCAAAGTCCTAATTCGAAAGATGGTTACTCGCCTGGGGACACCGTGGTAATCCAGGGCGTCGGTCCCCTTGGCATGTGCAACGCACTAATGGCTCGAATGCTTGGATCCTCAAAGATAATTGCGATCGATAGATCGTCTTACCGTCTAAAGTTGGCGAAATCAATTTGTGGAGCTGAGGTTATTGACCTTGCAGAGCACTCGACACCAAAAGATCGCCTTGATGCTGTATTGTCTTTGACAGATGGACTCGGAGCGGACACTGTTGTAGAATGTACGGGCTTTCCGCACATAGTCTCGGAAGGGCTCGACCTGCTCCGCAATGGGGGCACTTACATTGTCGAGGGCGCGTATGCCGAGGGAGAGGGGACCAAAGTCTCTCCTTCGCGACAAATTCTGGCGAAGAACGCAAGAATAATAGGCGTCTCGGGGATGCCTTACCAGGCTTACTCGCGTGCCCTAAAGATGATGGAAAGCTATAGGAGCATTATCCCGTTCGAAAGGTTGGTATCGCATGTATTCGAGCAGGAAGACGCTCAGGAAGCAATGAAAGTTTCAATTGGAATTGATTCCATGAAGGTCGTTGTCGGAAGAATGAAGAACGAAGTCATTCGTAATTTTTAGGGCACTTTCTTTCCAAGTCCGAATCCGCTCCTAAGGTTAGACTTATGTAAGCTCTTGATCCGAGTTTTGCCAATGCAAGTTCCAATTCTCAATAAGGGCTCAATCGGGTTCAATGCCTGTCCGGATATGGTCGAAGCGAACAAGCTTCTTCATCTTTGTCGCTTGGCGGAAAGATCGGGGTTTGAAGCGATCTGGGTCAGTGATCACTTTCATCCATGGTTCCATACCGAAGCTTTTGGATACAACACGTGGATTTGGATGTCAGCCGCGATGCAGCAGATCAAAGTACCGTTCGGCACTTCGGTGACCGCCCCAGTCCTCAGATACCACCCGGCCATTACTGCGCAGGCGTTTGCGACCATGGAGACCCTTTTTGGGCACCGCGTAATTCTCGGGGTTGGCACAGGCGAAGCCATGAACGAAGTGCCACTGGGGTACCCGTGGCCCAAGTATCCGGAGAGGCGCGATCGCCTAATCGAAGCGACGCAGATCATGAAAGCCCTCTGGAAGGGCGGCTTTGTCGATTATGAAGGGAAGTACTACCAGCTAAGGGCAGCGAATCTTTACATGAAAGCGCAAGTGCCAATCGTCATGTCAGCGTTAGGACCTAGGATGGCTCGGATCGTCGGCAAGTACGGCGACGGGATCATAACTTCGGCGAAGACCCCAGAGTATATCAAGACGGTTATTTTTCCCAACGTGAAGAAGGGAGCGGAGGAATCAGGCAGATCTTTCGACGAAATGTTCAAGGTCGTCGAGATAGACATGGGTTATGACGAGGATTACGATACCGCCCTAAAAGCGCTGAGGAAGTGGAGGGCAACCCTGCTCGACGAGATGTACACAACGAGTATCTCGGATCCGAGAGAGATAGAAGCGAAAGGAAGCGTCGTGAGCGATGAAGAACTGGCTAAGGTCTTTCCGGTTGCAACGGACGAGAACGAGTTCATCAAGAGAATAGAGCAGTACTTCGATTGCGGTTTCGACCACGTCTACTTGCAACTAAATAGCTTCGATGACGAAAAGGCGATCGACCTGTTCGCAAAGAAGGTTCTGCCTTACTTCAATAACAGCTGATTTGCGAGCTCGCTATGACTTTGCAAAGAAGTGAATGCTTTAGGCCCGGCTCTCGAAAAAAGCGCGAAAAGCTCCGGTCCCGGCCAAAAAGACTACAATTTCTCGTTAATTTGACATCAGATTTATCAAAAACGAACAAACGCTAATAATAAATAATCTATAGAGAAATTCCGGAACTCAATGAATCTTCCTTCTAAGCGAAAAACAGCTATTAGCACAGTTGTGATAGCTGTCGTTGTAATTGTAGTTCTGATTGTCGCAGCAGCTGGCGCGTACTTTTACTACGTTAGCACTACCACTTCTTCGGTTACGACCAGTACTTCATCAACTTCGTCTTTGGGCACCGTCAATACCTTGACAATTGATGACGAAACATGGCCTACAGGTGACCTAAATCAGCTGAACGCGATAGGAGCAATTCCCTATCCAAATTGGCTTGACTACACCGTATATCAATCCCTCGTGACGCTTAACGGTAACGAGTTGTACAGCAACGGTACTATCGCGGTTCTACCAATGCTCGCATCGAGCTGGAACGAATCAGCAAGCGGGACCACGTGGACTTTCTATCTCCAGAAAGGCGTTACTTTCTCCAACGGTGACCCCTTCAACGCGTACCAAGTTTGGGGCGAGCTCTACGGATTCTATTACTTATCCGGCAACACTTCGGGTTGGGCTGTTGGGTACAACGTGTTTAACATGAACACCGCCAACTTTGGTCCTGCTACAATTGCGCTGATGACGTCGAGTGGGCTCATCACACCGAACGCTCAGCTGATGAGCATCATGACGAACAGCTCGTGGCCGATCTACGTGAATGGTCCAAATGAAATCGTGTTCAACCTAAAGGCACCGTTTCTATACTTCCCTCAGATGTGGGTCCAGTTTACCGGTTTGATGTTTGATACACAGTACGTACTCGAACATGGAGGATTTGGTGCGCCTGGAGCTTACAATACGTACTTCAACAGCAACCCGATTCCTGGTACCGGTCCATATGAAGTTACTAATGTCGTTACAAATTCTTACGTGCAGTTCCAGCAAAACCCAACTTACTGGGCAAAGAACTGGACCTCAGCACAAATTGCAGCTAATCCCTACATGGATCCAGGACATGTGAAGAACGTCGTTGTTACGGTCGAGCTGGATGACGTATCTCGGTACGTTGACCTTACGTCAGGCACGGCGGACATCGCGCCTATACTTTCACAGGACTGGTCTAGTGTTGTCAGCAACCCCCAGTTCTCCTACTTTGTAATGCCCAACTCTGCAGCAAACATTGTAGCGCTCGCGCTGAATACGCAAAGGTATCCTACAAACAATACTGACTTTAGGCAGGCTATAGTGCACGCGATTAACTACACCGCTGTATCCGATGAAGCGTTCCTCGGTACCCAGGGTGGAGGACTGACACCGATGATGGGTCCAGAATATCCTAGCTTTACCCAGCTATATGACCTGGGCAACATTGCGCCCTACCAATATAACACTACGCTTGCTACGGCGGATCTGACCGCCAGTGGGGTGAATACTGCTACAATGGCCCCGCTCGATTTCCGCATCATCCAAGGGTGCGGCACCTGCTTGAGTACGGCCCAGATAGTTCAGAGTGATCTTACAGCAATAGGGATCCCAACGAACATTATAATCACTACCCCATCTCAGTACGGGCCGCCATATGTTGCCGGGTCCGGTACTTACACTCAAGAGGTGAACCAATCCCAGACTATCGCGAACATTATGTGGTTCGGAACTGCGACGTTCGCACCTGACGAGCCAACTCCAGCCGATTCGTTGCTGACTTGGGTTAGCAACGAGACCTCTGCCAACAATTGGGCAATATACTACAACCCGACAGTTCAAACGTGCATCAACGATCTAACAAACGGGACACCCCAAGCTGCATTGACCAGTGCCTGCACCGCTGCGCAAGCCCAAGTTGCTAGTGATGCGCCCTACGTTTGGCTTGGAAGCGTTAAACTGTTCTTTGGAGGCGGCTCAATAGTATGGAACAACCACATAGTCAAGAGCTTCTTGGCGGACCCCGTCTTCAGCGGTCAAACCGCGACGGCGATCTTTAACACTGTTCAATTCGACAACGGACAGGACACTTAGGTCTCGAGATCGTGCCCGGATTAATTTCCGGGCCCGACTTCGGTGGGATGCAACAAGCGAGTCTTGGAAACGCGCTGCATTCAGACGCATTTATGCAATTTGTACGCATCAGATATCTGCGGGAATTTCCCGCGGAACAATGGTGTAAACCGATAAATAATCGCTGAAGGCGTTCGAATCCTCATTGGACATTGGCCGGTATATTGCTCGCAGACTACTGCTAGCAGTATTTGTCCTCCTCGGAGTTCTAATTATTACTTTCATTATTTCGCATAGCTTCGGGGACCCTATCTACGCTTGGCTCGGTAAATCAGCGGGCCTAGATCCTCACCTGGTTACTCTTTACGAACAGAAGTACCACCTAAATGCGCCTGTATGGGTCCAGTTCTACTACTACATCATAGGCTTGGCACAGGGGAATCTGGGAGTATCTCCGTCTCGCGGCTTCACGCCAGTGTTAACAGTCGTCGAGCAGACGCTACCGTACACGCTTCAGATCGCTTTTTTCGCCATAATTCTTACTCTAGTTATGGGGGTTGTATTCGGAGTGGTTGCTTCATTCTATCACAAGGGGCCACTTGATGCAGGAATCAGGGCATTTTACCTTGGAGGATATTCTTCTCCGCCATTTTTCATAGG